>NZ_JAXOQA010000001.1:0-60898 GCF_047307945.1 Commensalibacter sp. A3DC
TTATTTATAGATAATCAACAGTAAATTTATCTTGATTTTTAAGGAAATAGGGAAGAGAAGTGACAATAACAGATTCTTTCTTTACAAAATGGCATAAAGAATATGCTTTATTATTTGCTTTATTATTGCCACTTAATGCATGTAAAAAACAGCAACCTGCTCGACCCATACCTAGTGCGAATTTTGTAACGGTTCATACTCAAGAAGTTGAGAATTTAGTTGAGCTGACTGGACGTGTTTCTCCGATGCGCGTTTCACAGGTTCGTCCTCAGGTAAATGGATATCTTTATAAAAGGTTATTTGAAGAAGGTACGGATGTTATTAAGGGACAACAGCTTTATGAGGTTGATCCTCGACCCTATCAAGCCGCTTTAAATGAGGCGCGGGGTAAGCTTAACCGTGATTTGGCGACATTACGCACCCAGACTTTGAAGTTAAAAAGATATGGCCCATTGAAAAATATGGATGCTGTCAGTCGTCAGGATTATGATGATACACTTGCTGCACAAGAAGCAACTAAGGCTGATATTGAAAGTGATAAAGCAACAGTAAGACAGGCTGAACTGAATCTTGAATATACGGGAATTAATGCCACCATTTCTGGAAGGATAAGTCGTTCTATCCAAACGCAGGGCGCATTAATGTCTGTTAATCAGGCAGATCCAGTCGCTGTCATTACGCAACTTGATCCAATTTTTGTTGATATTATTGAACCTACCGCAGAACAGTTGCGTTTACGTTCAAGACAGGAAAATGGAAAATTACAGACCTTACGTGGGGCAGCCCATGTTCCTATTGATTTGATTTTAGAAGATGGTTCTCGTTACCCCTTACAGGCGAATTTATTATTTACCGAAGTTGTGACAGATCAGGAAACAGGATCTGTTATTCAGCGGGCAATCATACGTAATCCTGATAAATTATTGTTATCAGGCATGTATGTTCGTGCTGTTATGCATGAAGGATATGAGAAAGGGGCCTTTTTAATCCCTCAGGAAGCTATTATGCGTGGTTTGGATAATGCTCCCTATATTTATATTATTAACAAGGATAATGTTATTGAAAGACGTAATGTAGAATTACAACGTATTCAGGATACATACTGGGTTGTTACAAAAGGTCCAGTAGATGGTGATCATCTTCTTGTTAGTAATCCAACTTCATACAGACCAGGTCAAAAAGTCGTTCCTAAAGAAGGACGGACGATTACGGCAGAGGTCCCTAATTAAAGTGTTATAATTGGAATTTTTACATGTCATTGTCGCGTTTTTTTATTGACAGGCCGATTTTTGCTTGGGTTATTGCTATTCTTGTTTCACTGATTGGAACAATTTCTATTATAAGCCTGCCTATTGCACAATGGCCTTCAATCGCCCCTCCACCAATTACATTAAGTTTTACCTATCCAGGTGCTACCGCAGATACGGTTCAAAGAACGGTTGTTGATCCAATCAGTCAAAATCTATACGGTTTGGATAACCTAGAATATATTTCCACTTCCGCTAATGCTGATGGAACTGCATTGGTTACCCTCACCTTTGCACAGGGTACCAGTCCGGATATTGCACAGGTTCAAGTATTGAACCGTATTGATGTTGCCCGTTCATTGTTACCATCAACGGTTGCGTTGCAAGGAATTCGTATTTCGAAATCCAATAAAAGTTACATGATGTTTTTTGCCGTTCAATCTTCTGATCAATCCATGGATGAGGGAGCTCTGGGAGATTTATTGGCAAGTGATATACAGAACCCCGTTACCCGATTGAACGGGTTGGGAGATTATACCGCCTTTTCATCAGAATATGCGATGCGTGTCTGGTTGGATCCAGATAAGCTGCATGATTATCAGCTTAATGCAACGGATGTGATGAATGAAATTGGTTCCCAGAACTCGGAACAGCCTTTGGGTGAATTTGGAAAATTGCCAGCTTTGCCTAATCAGCGTTCTGATATTTATACAGGTGGTGTAAGACGTTTGGTCACACCAGAGGAATTTCAGAATATAGTTGTTAAAACACAGGTAAATGGTGCACGTATCCGATTGAAAGATGTTGCCAGGGTTGAATTGGGACCAATGACTTATCAGCCAATTGGTATGATTAACAATCAGCCTGTTGCTGCTTTTGGTGTCAAGCTTGCTTCTGGGGCCAACCAGTTGGCGCTGTCAAAAGATATTCATAATAAGATTGCAGAATTATCCAAGTATTTTCCAGCAAATACAACCTATTTATATCCACAAGATACCTCGACATATATTATTGAATCAATGGAGGAGGTCGTTGAAACTCTTGTTATTGCGATTTTGCTGGTTATTGTTGTGATGTATGTTTTCTTGCAAAATTTTAGGGCAACGTTTGTACCTGCAATTGCCGTTCCCGTAGTTTTGTTGGGAACATTCGCAATCCTGTTTTTTGCTGGATTTTCGATCAATACTTTGACAATGTTGGCTATGGTGCTTGCCATCGGGTTGCTTGTGGATGATGCGATTGTGGTCGTGGAAAATGTTGAGCGTGTTATGGAGGAGGAACATTGTTCTCCTAAAAAGGCTACTCAAATTTCCATGGATCAGATTAGTGGGGCCCTGGTTGGTATTGCGCTTGTTCTATCCATTGTTTTTATTCCCATGGCTTTTTTCAGCGGTTCTGCCGGGGTGGTTTATCGGCAATTCTCAATTAGCATTGTTGCAGCGATGGCTCTTTCTGTTGTCATTGCATTGATTTTTACCCCCGCTTTGTGTGCAACGGTTTTAAAACCTAAGGAAAAAAAGGAACAGCACGGTTGGTTCTTTACGAAATTTAATAACGGGTTTGATAAAATGGTCGATGGGTATATTCGAGGGGTGAAGCATATGATTCACCATTCACGTATAACCATGATTATTTATGTATTCATTACGGTTGCCGGATTATGTGTTTTTTATATTTTACCCGAAGGGTTCTTACCTGATGAAGATCAAGGGGTTGTTTACATGCAGGCAACATTGAGTCCTGGATCTTCAGCCGCAATGACGTCGAATGTCACCCGGAAAATGACAGATTATTTTGTTAAGCATGAGAATAAATATATCAAGTTTGTTTTTACGGCGATTGGGTTCAATTTTGGTGGTCAGGCCCAGAGTGCAGCTTTTGGTGTTGCCCGTTTGAAAGAATTTGATGAAAGGGGCAGCGATTCCAGGGCAACCGCTCAAGCTATCGCAACAAGGGCGATGCACGCATTGTCTTCTATCCCCGGCGCCAATGTGTTGGCATTTCTTCCGCCTCCCGTTATGGATTTAGGTTCGTCAACCGGGTTTGACTTTGAATTGCAAAATCGTGGACATCTGGATACCATTACCTTTATGAAGGCAAGGGATGCTTTGTTAAAAAAGGCCAGTGCGGATCATCGTCTCGTTGCCGTTCGCCCGAATGGGTTGCCTATTGCCCCGCAATATTATTTCAATATTGATCGTGATAAAGCACATGCCCAAGGGGTTAGTATTGACAGTATCAATCAAACGTTATCCATTGCTCTGGGATCTTCTGATGCGGGATTATTTAACTTGCGTGACCGTGTAAAACACGTGTTTGTACAAGGAGATGTCAAGTCGCGAATGAAGCCTGATGATCTAAGGCGTTGGTTTGTCCGGAATAATAATGGCAAGATGGTTCCATTAACCTCGTTTGTTGATGGTGAATGGAAAATGGCTCCTCAGAAAGTGGAGACCTATAACGGTTATCCATCTTTTGAAATCATGGGGCAGGGAGCTCCTGGTATCAGTAATGGTACAGCGATGAAAATCATTGAGGGTTATGCAAATGAACTTGGCAAGGGAATAGGCTATGAATGGACGGGCATGTCATATGAACAGGAAAAGTCCTCTGGACAAGCCGGAAAACTATATGCTGTTTCTATTTTGGCAGTCTTTTTATCTTTGGCGGCTTTGTATGAAAGTTGGGCTATACCTTTTTCCGTTATCCTGGTGGTTCCCTTGGGAATTATTGGAGCGGCGGCAGCGGTTTATCTGCGTGGAATAGATAATGATATTTATTTCCAGGTTGGGTTGTTAACAACCGTGGGGCTTGCGGCCAAGAATGCCATCCTGATTGTTGAATTTGCTAAGGAACATTATGATACTGGTACAAAAACATTGGAAGAATCAGCGATAATGGCTGCACGTGAACGTATTCGGCCTATTCTGATGACCTCGCTGGCATTTGTGATCGGAACTGTTCCTCTGGCAATTGCAAAAGGGGCGGGTGCTGCAAGTCACGTGGCCATTGGTACAAGTGTGGTGGGTGGTGTTATTACAGCCACTTTGTTGGCCCTCTATTTTGTCCCTGTATTTTTTATTGTCGTTCTGGGATTATTCAAGGTGCGTCCTCATCCATTAAATAATAAGAATGTTGATGCAACCGCTGGACAGACAGGAGAGTAAAATAATGATGAAAATAAGAAAGTCATTTTGGTCACCGCTTATATCCATGACTTTAGCTTTAATGATATTTTCAACGACCTCCTGTAATCTTGTTCCAGATTATAAACGCCCAGATGCATCAATTTCCCAGCAATGGCCGATGGGTTCCGCTTATGGGCCCCCCTTGCCCAAGGATTCAAATTTGCCACAAGCCTATAATGTCGGTTGGAAGGTTTTCTTTCGGGATCCAGTCTTGAGTGAATTAATTTCCATGGCTTTGGCTAATAATCGTGATTTACGTGAGGCAATCGAGAATATTACGGCTTCCCATGCCAGTTACATGCGTCAAAGAGGTGATTTATTTCCAACAGTAAATTATTCTGCGGGGGCTTCCTATCAAACGAGTCCGGGAAAAACCTTGGGCGGTATGCGGGGCTATACGCATTGGAACCAATTATCAACGGGATTTGGTGTATCAAATTATGAAATTGATATATTCGATCATGTTCGGAGTTTGACCAAAGCGGCCAGGGAAAGTTACTTGCAGCAGGTAGAGAGTACTTTATCTGTGCAAATTTCGTTGATTAGCGAGGTTGCCAATACATATATGGCCTGGCTTGCGGATTGTGACAGTCTTCGTACTGTTCAGGAAAGCTTGCATAATCGTGAAAGGAATTTACAATTAATTCAAGGAATGCATACCTATGGTCAACAAAATGCCCAGGCTGTGGCACAAGCAACAGAATTGTTGCAAGAAGCCCGAAGTCAGGAGCAGGTTTATCAAAAAACGGTTGCCAATGATCTGAACAGTCTTACTTTGTTGATTGGTCAGCCTATTCCACAATCTGTCTTGCAAAAGGCCGGTCCTAATCCCTCTCTGGATAATTTTGTTTCCATGCCAGAGGTGGCGTCGGGTATGCCATCGGATCTTCTCGAACGTCGTCCAGATATTTTATTGGCAGAACATCAGCTTAAAGAAGCCAATGCGAATGTTGGATATGCCAGAGCCGCTTTTTTTCCATCCATTCAGCTAACAACATCAGGCAGTACGGCAGGAGCAACTTTTGCACAAATGTTTGGGCCATATTCTGCGGCTTATACATTTATGCCGAAAATTACCGTACCTGTAATTGATGAGGGGCAAAATCTGGCACAATTGAGAACAGCAAAAGCTAAAGTGCGTGCCGCCGTCGCTCATTATCAGAAAGTGATACAATCTTCTTTCAAGGAAGTTGCGGATGCTTTGGCAGCCAGAACAACATTAAAAGAAAAGTGGAAAGCTGAATCTGACAATGTCAAGGCAAGCCAGACAGATTACCGTTTGTCCTATGCCCGGTTCAGTAATGGAATTGATAGTTATATCAGCACATTAACGGCGCAAAGAACATTATTGACCGCCCAAGTTTCATCTATTCAGGCACGTCTTCAATATATGCAGAGTCTTTCAACTTTGTACAGAACGTTGGGAGGAGGATGGAGTGCAGAAAATGCTTTTCAGACCTATCAATCCAATGGAAAGAAATTGAATACTCAGGTAGATAAGAGCAAGCAATAAATTTATTATGAATTAAATCGGTTTGCGATTAGAGATTATCTGAAGAGGATAATCTCTTTTTTTTATCCATATGAATTTTATTTTTATTTTGAAAAATTGTATTGAACAGGTGCCGAATTGCAATGGATAGTAAAATTAATCAGTTATCGGTAAAAAAACGGATATGAATATTGGAAAAAAATACATAGGGATAATCTCTATTTTAATGGCTTCTGTTTTATGGGGGACAACAGGGGTTGCCGCTCAATTTGCACCTGAAGTGAGTGCGCTTGCGATTGGGTCAGGTGCTATGGGTATCGGTGGGTTGTTGCAATCAGTGATTGCCTTGCCATGTCTAAAAAATTATCAGGGGAAATTATATAGTCAAAAAGGTTGGATTATATTGGGTGCCCTTGCCGTTATGTTTTACCCTTTGGCTTTTTATGGTTCGATGCGGGTTGCCAGTATTACGGTTGGAACAGTTGTTTCAATTGGTTCGGCACCATTTTTTTCTGCTGCACTTGAAAACATAATGGATCATTTCAAAGTCACCCTACAATGGGTCATTGGTGCCTTTATGGGAGTATCGGGTATCATCTTGCTCTGTTTTTCTGCCCAACATACCTTATATAGCCCAATATCCTTTGCAAGAATCAGTCTGGGTATTTTATTGGGATTGTTGGCAGGGTTTACCTATGCATTCTATACATGGGTTGCAAGACATTTGATACATCATGAAATTCCATCAAAGGCAGCGATGGGAAGTATTTTCGGGGTTGGTGGTCTTTTGCTGTTACCAGTTTTATTGATAACGGGCGGAACATATTTGAATTCATGGAGCAATTTATCTGTTGGAATTTATATGGCGACTATTCCCATGTTTATTGGTTATCTTTGTTTTGGTTACGGCCTGTCCTTTGTTCCAACAAGCATGGCAACTTTGATAACCTTGTTGGAACCTGTTATTGCAACATTTCTTGCCGTAATAATTGTAGGGGAAAAATTTTCAGGTTTTGGCTGGTTAGGAATTGGTTTGATTTTTTTATGTCTGGTTTGTATCTCAATTCCCAATAATAAAAAATGAAAATGCCTTTATAAGGATAAAGGCATGAGAAAAAATTATTCTTTCAGTAAAGCTTTTTTAAAGGCTAGTCGCCAACCTTTGAGTTTTCTTTCCCGTTCTGCTTGTTCCATTGCCGGTTTGAAAGTGCTACCTTCGGACCAGTTGGTCGTAATATCTTCGATATTGTTCCATATACCGCACCCAAGACCAGCAAGATAGGCAGCTCCCATTGCGGTTGTTTCAATATAAGCGGGTCGTTCGACGGTTGTATTCATAATACTGGCTAGGAATTGACAATACCAGTCATTCGCTGACATTCCGCCATCAACACGGATGGATGAAATTTCTTCAAGACTGTCCTTTTTCATTGCCTCGGCAAGATCATAGGTCTGATAGGCAATGGATTCTAGTGCGGCACGGGCTATATGGGCAGCTGTCGCATTGAAGGTTAATCCAGTAATGATTGCCTTGACATCAGGTTCCCAATGGGGGGCACCCAATCCGACAAAGGCTGGAACCATATATACTTCATGGTTGTCGTTAACCTTGGTTGCCATATCATTGGTTTGTGAGGCATGGGTGATGATTCCGATACCATCCCTTAACCATTTGATTGCAGCACCAGCAACAAAGATGGATCCTTCAAGTGCATAGGTTGGTTTACCATTTAGGCGATAGGCCGTTGTTGTGAGCATGCGGTTTTGGGAGGTTACGATTTTGTCCCCTGTGTTTAACAGCATAAAGCATCCCGTGCCATAGGTTGCCTTAACCATGCCGGGTTCAAAACAGGCTTGACCGATTAATGCGGCTTGCTGATCCCCCGCCATTCCCATAATGGGAATTGAATTACCAAACAAGGCAGGATCTGTTGTGCCGAACAAAGTACTGTTATCTTTTACCTCAGGTAAAATAGAGGCGGGAATATTAAAGATTTTGAGTAGTTCTGGATCCCATGATTGTGTTTGTATATTAAACAGCAGGGTTCGACTGGCATTGGTTGCATCTGTTGCGTGAACCTTGCCTCCAGTTAGACGCCATAAAAGGAAACTGTCAATTGTACCAAAAGCCAGTTCACCGCGTTCTGCTTCAGATCTTACATTCGGGATGTTATCCAATATCCAGGCAATTTTTGTCGCGGAGAAGTAGGGGTCAAGAAGTAAGCCTGTTTTTTCATAGATTGTTTTTTCTAGCCCTTCTTCCTTTAAAGCTCTGCATGAATTTGCTGTCCGTCGATCCTGCCATACGATGGCATTGTAGACAGGTTTGCCCGTCTTACGGTTCCAGATAACAACTGTTTCACGTTGGTTGGTAATGCCTATGGCGGCAATTTCACTGGTTTTACCTTCAAGGGAAGCTTTGGCGATGGCGTTTTTAATTGTATATACAGTATCACTCCAGATGTCCTCCGGATTATGTTCAACCCATCCAAGTTGAGGATAATGCTGGGTAAATTCATGTCGGCTGAGCGATATTTCTTGGCCCCGTGTGTTGAAGATAATTGAACGTGTAGATGTTGTGCCCTGGTCAAGGGCAATAATATAATGAGCTTTATTCATGGAAATTATATCCGCTTTGTAATTGGGTTATGATATACGAGATAAAAAGGGTTTAATGAATAATTGATAGGCACCTCCACCCATGACACCGCCTAGGAGTGGGCCGAAAATAGGACCCCACCAATAAGAAGGTAAACCGGGAAAGGCAGAAGGTCCCCAGCCAGCCAAATAGATGAATATTCTAGGACCAAGATCACGTGCGGGATTGATCGCCCATCCTTCAAGATATCCTGCCGATGCACCAATAGCAGCAACTACAAAACCGATAATCAGTGCACCACTGTTTGCTTGTGGGGCAATGGTATTGTATTCATCAGTAATGGCAAAAATACTGAAAACCAAAAATGCAGTTAAAAGGATTTCGTTAAAAAAAGCATGGATAGGTGTGACTGTTAATCCGGGTGCTGTGATAAAAACACCAGCCCCACCGCCCAATGGGCGGGTCAGGTGATGGACAACATTATAATGGTCAATAACTGAATAATACATGCAATAAACAAGAACTGCACCGCAAATCCCGCCAAAAACCTGGGCGATTATATAGGCAGGGACTTTTTTCCAGGAAAAATTCCGGAATAAGGCAAGGGCTAGTGTTACAGCAGGATTGGCATGGGTGCCACTTATGCTGCCAGTAACATAGATCGCGAAAGTTACACTTAATCCCCAGGAAATCGCAACACCCCAATAGGCATTTTGATAAGGACTTGGATCATACATAAGAAGCATTGCTGCTGCTGAACAACCAATAAATATGATAATTGTAACTGCAATCGCTTCAGAAATGAGCTCTCCTATAAGATTTTTCGTATTTTGCATATGTTATTGACTTTCTGGAGGGAGGTTATTGAGACTTTTGCAAATATTGAGCCAGTTTTCCTTGCTCTTCTTGGGTGAAATATAATCCCAGTTTTGTTCTTCTCCATAAAATGTCTTCTACAGTCATGGCCCATTCCTTTTCGACAAGGTAATCAACTTCATGCTGTGTCAAACCATGGCCAAAATCAATACCCATATCCGTCTTGCTTTTGGCATTGTGAATAATGTTTATGGCATCTGTTCCATAACTGTGTGCAATGCGTTTGGCAGTGATTTCATCAAGGAAGGAAACAGTATTGCGAAAATCTTTATAAAATAAATCAAAATTGCCATCGGTAATATTTCCACCTGGCAAAGGTTCTTTGTCCGTCCAATTTTGGCGGGTATATTTGAAAAACTTGGCTAGTTTTTCCATGCTATGTTCTGCAAGACGGCGATAGGTTGTAATTTTCCCGCCAAAGATTGAGAGTAAAGGTGCCTGACTGTTTTCCTCATTCAAATCGAGGTGATAATCTCTGGTTACTGCTGAAGCATTGCTGGAGGCATCGTCATACAGTGGACGAACGCCAGAATAATTCCAGATTACATCTTTTGGAGCAATGTTCTTATTGAAATAATCGTTCACCGATTTACATAGATATTCGGTTTCATTTTCATCAATCCCAGGTAAAATATCTGGAGATTGATCCCAGGAAATATCTGTTGTGCCAATCAATGTGAATTCTTCGTGGTAGGGAATGGCAAATACAATCCGTTTGTCATCATTTTGTAGAATATAGGCTTGAGGACCTTCATAAAGTTTTTTGACAACAATATGACTGCCCTTGACAAGCCGAACATTCATTTTACTTTGAACATGCAGTTTGTCTTGTAAAAGTTCTGCAACCCATGGTCCGGCTGCGTTCACAATTACTTTTGCTGTTATGGTTGTTTTTTTCTGGGTTTTATTATCTTGGATTGTTGCACTCCATTCATTTGTTGAGCGTTTGGCATCCACAAATTTTGTTTGAGTACGAATGTCGGCACCCAGCATAGAGGCCCCTTTTGCATTTAATACAACAAGGCGGCTATCATCAACGGCGCAATCTGCATAGGTAAAGCCCTTTTTGATATCATTTCGTAAAGGTTGTCCATATGGAGAGGTTTGTAATGAGATTAATTTGGAGTTAGGCAATTTTGGGTGGCTTGCCAAATGATCATATAAAAATAATCCGATTCGAATCATCCAGGCTGGTCGAATGGAATTTCGATGAGGAAGAACAAATTCAAGAGGACGTATAATATGAGAGGCCAGGTTAAGAAGACGTTCACGTTCCTGTAAGGCCTCCCGAACCAGGCGAAATTCATAATATTCAAGATAACGCAATCCGCCATGAATTAGTTTTGTGCTTGCAGAAGAAGTATGGCTTGCCAGATCATTTTTCTCAACGAGTAAAACTTTTAATCCTCGTCCTGCTGCATCGCGAGCAATACCTGTTCCATTGACGCCACCACCAACAATTAAAAGATCATAGGTTGTAGGCTGGGTGTTCATTAGTAATCTCCTGAAAGAATATTTTATTTATTTAATTTTATTTTTTTAATATGGTTTCAGGAGATATGAAATATCAAGCAAGAAATGGCCCTATTTGGGCTATTTCTGGTAAAGTATAGTTGTACTAAAAGTAAAAATCATATATTTAAAAGAAAATAAAAGTTTAATTATAAATAGTTATATAAATAAACCTTAAACAGGTTTCCATCCATCTTGACGTAAAACACTTCCTGCTAAATAAAGACTTCCACAAATAAGGACTCTGTAAGGTTTTTTTTCTGTTTGTTGAAGATGAATTAAAGCATTTTTAATCGTTCCACCGCTAATGGCATGATTTTTAGAAGCCTGGATAATATTATCAATGGACATGGCCATATGTTGATCAGGTTCAATTACAGCCTGTATAGAGGTGCATAACGGGATAAGAGGGGCAAGAAATGCACTGGAATCTTTATTGTTTTTCATGCCAACAATGAGATGAAGGGGCCTGTCCTGCCATTTAGACTTTATAAATCGGGCAAGGATTTGCCCGGCATCGGCATTATGTCCTCCATCCAGCCACAACTCTGTTTCTGGAGTGATATACTTGGTCAATGTTCCTTGTAAGCGTTGCAAACGTGCCGGCCATTGTGCCTCTGCAATACCTTGCCATGCATATTCTGGCACGGCAAGTTGGGTTGCACGTAAAGTGGCAATCGCCAAACCTGCATTATTAACCTGATGAAATCCCATTAGACTGGGTAGAGGTAATTGAAGCGTTCCCTTGGAATCATTATAAACTAGATAATCCCTTTGTTTTTCAATAGTCCAGTTTTTCCCCTGGATAAATAGTGGAGCATTCTTGGCTTGAGCTTCTTCCTGTAAAATGTTCAATACTTCTGGGGATTGATTATAAGTTATAACAGGTATGGATTTTTTGATGATTCCAGACTTTTCCCTAGCAATTTTTACAAGACTGTTGCCAAGAAAAGCTTCATGATCCATTGAGATGGAGGTGATGGTGCTGGCAATGGGATATATGACATTTGTTGCATCAAAGCGCCCACCCAATCCTACTTCAATAATTGCCAGATCAGCTGGATATTTCGCGAATAGACAAAAAGTGGCGGCTGTTAGAACTTCAAAAACCGTGATGGGTTGTTGATTATTAACTTTTTCAATGTAGGACAAGGTATCTGATAATTCTGCTTCATCAACCAGATGGCCTGAAATTCGAAAACGTTCTGTGACATTGATCAGATGGGGTGAAGTTGAAACATGAACATTCCATCCCGCTTTTTCGCCTATGGCACGCAAAAAGGAACAGGTGCTGCCTTTTCCATTCGTACCGGCCACATGAATTGTTGGGGGAAGATGCCGCTCTGGATTTCCCAGATCGTTTAGCAACCGTTTCAATCGATTGAGGGATAGATCAATCAAAGAGGGATATAGTTTGTTAAGTCGCTCGAGTATTTGACCTGAGCGTCCAGTAAATTCGGTTAAAACAGGAGAATTCATAAAAGCTAGGATGTTTGTGTATTTGTGTTACATAACAGGCTGATGAGATTGGCAAGCGTTTCTCGCATATCTGTTCTTTTAACAACCATGTCAATCATGCCGTGATCAAGAAGATATTCTGAGCGTTGAAATCCTTCTGGCAATTTTTCATGAACAGTATTTTCAATAACACGTGGACCTGCAAATCCGATTAATGCATTGGGTTCTGCGATGTGGATATCCCCCAACATTGCAAAGGAAGCAGTCACCCCGCCTGTTGTTGGATTGGTAAAGACGACGATATAGGGAATTTTGGCCTCTTTTAGCATTTCTACAGCGATGACGGTACGGGGCATCTGCATAAGGCTAATCATTCCCTCTTGCATTCTGGCCCCCCCTGATGCGGTAAATATGATTAAAGGGGATTGTTGTAAAAGGGCAAGACGGGTTGCCGCAAGGAAACTCTCACCAAAGGCGGCCCCCATTGTGCCAGCCATAAATTCAAAGGCCATAACGGCCACCACTGCTTTTTGCTCCAGAATGGTACCATGTGCGACGGCAATTGATTCTTCAAGTTGTGATTTTGCGCGGTTTTCCTTTAGTCGATCGGTATAACGTTTTTTATCCCTGAAATTTAAGGGGTCTACAGGCATTTTGGGGAGCTCTATGCAAGTATAGGAATCCTGGTCAAAAGTCCATTCCAAACGCTCTTTCACAGATGCACGCATATGATGTCCACAATGTGGACAGATATTCATGTTTTTTTGTAAATCCTTGATTAACAGCATTTGGTCACAGGCATCGCAATTGGTCCACAGATTATCAGGTATATCTTTTTTTAAAAATCCTTGAATTCTGGGACGTACATATTCCGTAAGCCAACTCATAACTGATCTTTCATTGATGATGATTAATTTATAAACCTGTTTTACAGGGTATTCGCTGACAGGAGCGCAACATGCTGGATAACTTTTTTAATGGTTGTATCAGTAGAATGATAGTCCTGATTTAAGGTTGATTCCAGTGTTTTTAACAAAGCTGAGGCAACAACGGCAGCATCTGCATGTTTTATAGCGTTTTGAACATGTTCAGCTGTTGAAATTCCAAACCCGATTGCGATAGGGAGGTCGGAAACGGAACGAATGATGGGAATGGTTTTTTCCAGATCTTTCTGGGACGCGGTTTTGGTGCCTGTCACTCCCGTAATACTGACATAATAGATAAAACCACTGGCATCTTTAAGAATTTTTTCCAAACGGTTTTTGGGAGTGACCGGGGTTACCAGTCGAATAACATCAAGATGATGTTTTCCCGCATATGGTAGAATACAGCCTAATTCCTCATGAGGCATATCAACAATGATTAGACCGTCAACACCAGCCTGTTCGGCATCCTGACAAAAACGTTCGTATCCATAATGTTCGATTGGATTAACATATCCCATTAAAATGATAGGGGTTGTTTGGTTGTCCTGACGAAAATCCCGAACCATTTGCAATGTTTTTTGCATATTGGTTCCGGCTTTTAACGAACGGTTGGCAGCTGCCTGAACTGTTGGGCCATCTGCCATGGGATCACTAAAGGGGATGCCAATTTCAATCAGATCCGCGCCTGCATGTGGCATGGCCTTTAGAATATTTAAGGCGGTTTGGTAATCAGGGTCACCAGATTCTATATAAGGAATAAAAGCTCCACGTTTTTTTTGTCTAACAGTTTTGAAACAGGTGGCAATACGGCTCATAATTTTACTCCTAAATAATTTGCGATATTATCAATATCCTTATCGCCTCGACCCGATAGATTGACAATGATGATATCTTCTGACTTCATGGCAGGAGCAATTTTCAAGGCATGAGCAAGAGCGTGAGAGCTTTCTAGGGCCGGGATGATTCCCTCTTTGGTTGTGCATTTCTGAAATGCGTCAACTGCTTCATTATCATTGATGGCAACATATTCCACTCGTTTCAGATCATGTAACCAGGAATGTTCAGGACCCACTCCGGGATAATCCAGTCCGGCACTGATACTGTAAGGTTCAGTAATTTGACCATCATCATCTTGTAACAGATACGTACGGTTACCATGCAATACCCCTGATGATCCTCGTTCAATAGAGGCTGCGGTTTTTCCACTATCCAGCCCCTTTCCTCCCGCTTCAACACCAATTAGGGATACGGTAGGATCATCCAGAAAAGGGTGAAAAATACCAATTGCATTTGATCCGCCGCCTATTGCAGCAATAATTTTATTGGGTAACTTTCCTTCAGCTTCCAAAATCTGTTTTTTGGCTTCATTGCCAATAATGCATTGAAAATCTCTGACCATCATGGGATAAGGATGAGGTCCGGCAGCTGTACCCATAAGATAATAGCTGTTATGAACATTTGTTACCCAGTCTCTTAACCCCTCATTGATGGCGTCTTTTAATGTGGCATTGCCAGCGGTGACAGGAATGATTTTTGCGCCCAACAGTTCCATGCGGAAAACATTTGGTTTCTGACGTTCAATGTCAAGCTTGCCCATATAGATTACACATTCCATATTGAATAGTGCACAGACTGTGGCTGTTGCAACACCATGTTGGCCAGCTCCGGTTTCAGCGATTATGCGTGTTTTGCCCATGCGTTTGGCCAGCAAGATTTGACCCATGACATTATTAATTTTATGGGCCCCCGTATGGTTAAGATCCTCACGTTTCAGATAGATTTTTGCACCATTGACAATGTTTGTTAATTGTTTTGCAAACCATAATGGGCTGGGTCTTCCAACATAGTTTTTTAAATAGTAGGTCAATTCATTTTGGAATCCAGGATCTTTCTGAATGGATTGATAAGCTTTTTGCAAATCAAGGATTAAAGGGACAAGTGTTTCGGCAATAAACATTCCCCCATATTTTCCAAAATGTCCATGTTCATCAGGACCCTGTCTTAAACTATTAAAGGATGAACCAGTTTGGGACCCCACGTTTCTCTCCTAAAAACTTGATTGAAATAAAAAATCAACAAAATTATCGTTTGGTTGAGTTTAAATGATTCTGGATTTTACAGCAAATAAATGGAATTGTAACTTAAATGGCTTTTTGAAAAAAAAATAGTTATTTTTCAATTTTATTTAAAAATTAAAGTTCTTGACGTTTTTGATCTTTTTATCTATAAATCCAATCTTATATTTGATATATATATCAAAATTTCCTTCGTATGAAATGTGTATTTTATTTTTACGTTTTTGTTTTGAAATGTATGAATAAAGGATCAATATACAATTTGGTAAATGTTTAAGTATTTGATCGCCATATTTCCTTTCCTTATTTATATGATTTAATTTTCTATTATATAGAGCCTCCATCTATGCAACTTGCCGAACTCAAGGCGCAATCTCCAGCAGAACTGCTCAATTATGCAGAAAGTTTGCAGATTGAAAACGCGTCCTCACTCCGTAAACAAGATATGATGTTTGCCATCCTTAAAAAGCTTGCTGAGAACAATCAAGCTATTTATGGAGAGGGAACTCTGGAAATTCTACCAGATGGTTTTGGATATTTACGTTCCTCTGAATCCAATTATCTGCCAGGACCGGATGATATTTATGTTTCTCCCGCACAGTTACGCCGTTTTAGTTTGCGGACAGGGGATACTGTTTCTGGTGAAATACGCGCTCCAAAAGATGGGGAGCGTTATTTTTCCTTGCTGAAAGTTGATACAATCAATTATCAGGATCCGGAAGTGGTTCGTCATCGTATCAATTTTGATGATTTGACCCCCCTATTTCCAAATGAACGGTTACAGATGGAAATTCCATCATTAATGGAAAGCAAGAATCCAAATAAGGATTTTACACCCAGAGTTATTGATTTGGTAACACCCATTGGTAAGGGGCAGCGTGCGCTTATCGTTGCCCCGCCGAGAACGGGTAAAACCGTGATGTTGCAGAATATAGCAACAGCAATTTCAACCAATCATCCCGAGATTGTCTTAATTGTTCTTCTGATTGATGAACGTCCGGAAGAGGTTACGGATATGATTCGTTCAGTCAAAGGTGAGGTTGTTTCCTCAACCTTTGACGAACCTGCGCATCGTCATGTTCAGGTTACGGAAATGGTTTTGGAGAAAGCAAAAAGACTGGTTGAACATAAACGCGATGTTGTGATTTTGCTTGATTCCATTACGCGATTGGCTCGGGCTTACAATACTGTTGTTCCTTCATCAGGTAAAGTTCTGACTGGCGGTGTGGATGCCAATGCGTTGCAACGTCCAAAACGTTTCTTTGGTGCGGCGCGTAATGTTGAAGAGGGTGGTTCCTTAACCATTATCGCAACGGCACTGATCGATACGGGTAGTCGTATGGATGAGGTTATTTTTGAGGAATTTAAGGGAACCGGTAACGCTGAACTTGTTCTTGATCGTAAGCTTGCTGATAAACGAACCTTTCCTGCGATTGATATTACTAAAAGCGGTACCCGTAAGGAGGAGCTATTGGTGGATCGTTCGAGCTTGTCAAAAATTTGGGTGCTTCGTCGTATCTTGGCGCCAATGGGAACGATGGATGCAATGGATTTCTTGCTTGATAAGTTGAAATACAGCAAAAACAATCAAGATTTTTTTGATGCTATGAATACTTGATCGTAAAAAGTATTGAACATTAGGAAATAGAATAAATCCTATGTATTTATTCTATTTCCTGAATTATAGAGATATTGATTAAGGTGTGCTAAATAATTTTTCAATATTCAATAAATATTCTTTGGTTTTAATCCCTTCCCCTCCAGAATATCCACCTAAAGTTCGTTTACCAATGACACGATGACATGGAATGATAATGGGAATTGGATTTGCGGCGTTTGCATTTCCAATGGAACGGGCACTTCCTCCTATTATTTTGGCGAGTTCGGAATAGGATTTTGTCGTACCAAAGGGAATAGTTTGCAAAAATTCCCAGACTTGTTGTTGATAGGCTGTTCCAGGCGATAGAATGGGTAAATCAAATTTTTTTAGTTTACCATTGAAATACGCGGCAATCTGGTTTTTTGCCTCCTCCAATAATGGTGTTTTTTCTTCAAGACTACCCCAGCCCCAATCAATTGAGACGATAAGATTATCATTTTCAGCGATACTAAGATCACCGACTGGAGAATGAAAAGATATAAAACCCATGGTGTTATAAAAATCTGAAATTTATTTCTGTAAATGTAGCAATTTACAAAATTAAGATAATTTATTTTATTTTATTTTATTTATCAATTTATTCTATTGGGGATTGTCTCTAAAATTTAAGCGGGAAGTAAAATCTTCAGATCATTAAGACTATTCGTCACGGCTGCATTAATAAGTTGAGTGATACCTGTTTGAGTGTTATTCCATGCATCCCCCCAAACAGATCGATTATTAAGATTATCCAGAAATTCACCGATTCCATAACCTATATTTATTGCACCTGTTATATATGATTTCTCTGGCTCTTTTCCAGAGATATTTTTACTCAGCTGATTTAGTCCATTACCAATTCGAGAACCAATTAACGAACCAATTGCGGTAAATGAAGCGGCACCTGATACATTGTTAATTTCATTATCTGTTAGGTCACGCATATTATATCCCTTCAATTTAGTTGCATAATTATAATTATTATAGGTAGCGTACAATGATATGTGTAGTAATATTTAGTTTATTGATTTGAAGAAAATTGATTTTATATGAATGAATTTATCTTTTCGTATGTATTAAAAGATTTTTTTATGTTACGACCGTATAAAAAATATATATCTTAAGTAGATAAGTTAATATTGTATGGAAAATATTTCATTAAATTCAAATACGACAATTTTTGCCTTGGCAACTGCAATGGGCAGGGGTGCTGTTGCGATCATGCGTTTGAGTGGGCCTTTAACTTATTCTATTTTACACAGAATGTGTCATCAAGTGCCGCAACCACGTTTGGCGTCGGTTCGTAAATTATGGAAAATTCAGGAGGGTCAGAAAGAATTACTGGACGAGGCTTTGCTGCTGTGGTTCCCAGGCCCTAATAGTTATACGGGTGAAGATAGTGCAGAACTGCACTTGCATGCAGGTCCTGCTGTGGTTGATGCTGTTGCGGAGGTATTGGTTTCTTATGGTGCCATTCCTGCCCAGGCAGGTGAATTCACCAAGCGAGCGTTTTTGAATGGCCGAATTGATTTATTACAGGCGGAAGGTATTGCCGATCTTGTTGAGGCGGAAACGCAGGCGCAAAGAAAACAGGCTTTGGAACAAACGGAAGGTGGATTAAGTGACCTTTATCATGGCTGGGCAAAACAATTGCGCGAAGTGTTGGCATTTCAAGAGGCATTAATTGATTTCCCGGATGAGGATTTGCCGCAAGAGATTGAGGAGAATGTGAAGAGGACAATCGTTGATTTGCATTCTGAAATGATTGACCATCTGAATGATCAAGGACGAGGGGAACGTTTGAGAAAAGGACTGACCTTTGCAATTGTGGGGCCACCAAATGCTGGAAAATCTAGTTTATTGAATTATTTGGCTGACCGTGATGCGGCGATTGTGACCGAACAGGCTGGAACAACACGAGATGTTATTGAGGTCAGGGTAGTATTGGGTGATGTTCCTGTAACCTTGGTGGATACTGCAGGCTTACGTGAAACAGAAGATGAAATTGAAAAAGAGGGGATAAAGCGAGCCTACAAGATCGCTCAAAATGCAGATTATGTAATGTGTTTGATGGATGCTGCGGATAAAAATGATTGCCCTGAATTATCTTGTGATCTGTTGGTTCGAACAAAAATTGATTTAAATGTTTCACGTGAAACATTATTAAGTCAGTCAGATAAAACCGTGTTAATCAGCGTCAAATCGGGTGAGGGGATGGATAAATTCAAAAGTTTATTGGTTCAGAAAACCAAAGAATTAATATCCCGTCAGGGGCCACCCCCTTTAACACGGGTAAGACATCGATTAGGTATAACAGAATGTGTTCAACATTTGCAAAAAGCCCAAGAAATGGAATGGGCTGAATTGCGTGGTGAAGAATTGCGGTTAGCTATGCAGAGTTTGGGTAGATTAACTGGTGCTGTAGGTGTGGAGGATCTGTTGGATACCATATTTGGTCAATTTTGTATCGGTAAGTAAGGTCGAGTTGAGAAAAGATTAATGATAAATGTAAAATACGATGTAATTGTCGTTGGTGGAGGACATGCTGGAAGTGAAGCGGCTGCAGCTTCTGCTCGGATGGGGGCAAGAACTTTATTGCTGACCCATTCTCTTAACACGATTGGGATCATGTCATGTAATCCGGCAATTGGTGGAATAGGCAAAGGGCATCTTGTTCGGGAGATTGATGCTTTTGATGGTATCATGTCAAAAGCAGCGGATCGTGCGGGCATTCATTTCAAGCTGCTTAATCGTTCCAAAGGTCCAGCAGTACATGGACCTAGGGCTCAGGCTGATCGGATGTTATATCGTAATGCGGTTCAACAATTTTTAAAAGAATTAAGCAACCTGACTATTATGGAGGGTGCGGTTGCTGATCTCAATGTCGATATTGGCAATAAAATATGTGGTGTTATTTGCGAGGATGGTCGTGATTTTCTGTCAGGAGCGGTTGTCTTAACGACGGGAACTTTTTTGCGTGGTGTTATTCATGTTGGCAATAAAAGTCAGCCAGCCGGAAGAGTTGGAGATAAACCTGCCACAATATTGGGAAACCGATTGGAGGCGATGGGACTGCGTATGGGTCGCTTAAAAACAGGAACCCCTCCAAGGCTGTTGCGATCAAGTATCGATATGGAGCGGTTGACAGAAGATAAGGGGGATGAATCTCCCGAGTTTTTTAGCCGATTGACTGATAACGCTTTTAATGAATTTGTTTCCTGCCGGATAACTGCAACCACTCCTGAAACGCATCGTATAATAAGGGATAATATTCATACTTCTGCAGTCTATGGGGGTGCAATTATTGGAAAAGGACCTCGTTACTGTCCGTCAATCGAGGATAAAATTGTCCGTTTTGCTGATCGGGAGCGTCATCAGATTTTTATTGAGCCTGAAGCATTGCCTGGACATGAAGGTGGGGATTTGGTTTATCCGAATGGAATATCAACCAGTCTTGCAGAAGATGTTCAGGAACGAATGGTTCATTCAATTCCAGGTCTGGAAAATGCCGTGATTGTCAGGCCAGGTTATGCCGTGGAATATGATTATATTGATCCGAGATCCTTGAATCCGACCTTAGAATTGCCAAATTTTTCCGGATTGTTTCTTGCCGGACAAATCAATGGTACAACAGGGTATGAGGAAGCCGCAGCTCAGGGTTTGTTGGCTGGAATTAATGCCGCAAATCATGCTTCTGGATCAGAAAAAATTACAATTGATCGTAGCCAGGGTTATATTGGTGTCATGATAGATGACCTGACAACGCAAGGGGTGACCGAACCTTATCGTATGTTTACCTCACGGGCAGAATATCGCTTGACTTTACGGGCAGATAATGCAGATATACGGTTAACCCCTTTGGCTGAACAGTTGGGGTGTTTGGGGGCTGAACGATTGGCTTTATATCTTCAGGATATAGATCATATCAAAAATTCTGTTCAGAGAGCGAAGGGAGAGAAATACCTGCCTAAAACTCTGAATGGTTATGGAATGCAGATTTCGTCCGATGGACGCTGGCGGTCATTATTTGAAATTTTATCATTATGCCCTTCTGAGGAGGTAATTGAGAAAGTCGCTCCTTGGTTTCATCAATTAACATCAAGAGTTCAACAATATATTCGTACCGAGGCCCGTTATGAAGGTTACCTTGTTAGACAGGCCAGGGAAATCAGGCAGCTTGACCAGGAGTCCAGAATCAATTTGCCACTGGATCTTGATTATAGGAAAATTGGCGGATTAAGCCGAGAAATGCAGGAACGTCTAGAAGCGGTTCGTCCTGTTTCTTTTGGTGCTGCCCAAAGGATACCGGGGGTAACACCCTCTGCATTGATGGCTATATTGGCATATATTCGAACCCCGCAAAAAGGGGAAAAGGATAATTGTTGTGAATCTTGACGGTTATATAAAAAATTATCCGTTTTTAAAGAGTGTTTCACGTGAAACAATAGAGAAACTGGAAATTTATATTTCTTTGCTTCAGCAATGGAACAAAAAAATAAATTTGGTATCGCAACAGGGTATGGATCAGGTCTGGAAACGTCATGTATATGACAGCTTTCAATTGATTCGGTATCTTGATTCATCTGTAAAATCTATTGCTGATCTTGGATCAGGTGGAGGATTTCCCGGTCTGATCTTGGCATTGTCAACAGATATTCCTGTAATATTGATTGAATCTGATATGAGAAAGACAATTTTTTTAAGGGAAGTTCTGCGACAGACCAAAACACAAGCAACTGTGCTTTGCCAGAGGATTGAAAATGTGAATGCTATCAGTGCAGATGTTGTGACGGCAAGGGCATTGACTTCATTGACTCAGCTTTTGGAATTTTCAAAAAATATTTTAAATAAAAATGGTTATTGTTTATTTTTGAAAGGCCGGTCTGTTAATCTGGAAATTGAAGAGGCACAAAAGGATTGGAAAATAAATTATAAAACCTTTTCCAGTCAAACGAATGCCGATGGGGTAATAGTTAAGATTAATCAATTTGAACGTGTTGAATAAAATGGCGCTTAAAAAGACAAAATCAAAAAATACTTATATTTTGGCAATTGCAAACCAAAAAGGTGGGGTGGGTAAAACAACGACAGCAATTAATCTTGCCACCGCATTCGCTGAAAAAAAGAAGGTTCTATTAATTGATCTTGATTCTCAAGGAAATAGTTCAACTGCATTGGGAATTGAATATGGCGATCGTGATAAAGGAACCTATCATTTATTAATTAATGGCAAAGTGGTTGATGGAATGATCAAGGAGTCCATGATTCCAGGATTATCGTTGATTACAGCTGATGGCAACCTTGCGGCTGCAGAGCTTGAGTTGATTGATATTGAAAAACGTGAATTTCGGCTCAAGGAGGCAATTAAGCAATTTATAGGTATATATGATTATATTTTGATTGACTGTCCTCCAAGCCTTGGACTGTTAACGGTAAATGCCTTGGCGGCTGCTACTGGTGTTATTGTTCCGTTGCAATGTGAATTTCTGGCACTTGAAGGAATAAGTCATCTGGTTAAAACGGTTACACATTTGCAGAAAAAGGTAAATCCTGATCTGGATATAAAGGCAATTGTTTTAACGATGTATGACAAACGCAACAGACTTTCAGAGCTTGTTGCTGAAGATACCAGGAATTTTTTTGGGGATAAGGTCTGTAAAACAGTTATTCCACGCAATATCCGTATTTCAGAGGCACAAAGTTATGGAAAGCCAATAATGGTGTATGATCCTAAATCAACTGGAGCGCAAGCCTATATAAACTTGGCTAAGGAATTGAATCGTCGATTTGCTTAATTTGAGGGTAGGAAATATGAAGGGTAAGAAAAGGGATCAGGGTAAAATTCGTTTGGGAAGAGGACTTGCCGCTTTATTAGGGGAGTCGGTTAAAGATGAGGATAATCAGAAAGATATTGGATCCGATCTTGGGATTTCAGATTTGAAAATGCAGATTTTACCTATTGACATAATTGAGCCTGGTCCTTTTCAACCTCGACAAATTATGCAGCCTGAAGCTTTACAAGAGTTGGCGGACTCAATCAGACAACATGGTATTTTACAACCTCTGCTGGTTAAGGAAAAAGATACCCAAAAGGGTCAATACCAAATTGTTGCTGGGGAACGTCGCTGGCGTGCTGCCCAACTGGCCATGATTGATGAGGTGCCGGTTAGGATCTGCTCTTTTACTGATAAAGATGCAATGGCTGTCGCATTAGTGGAAAATTTACAGCGTACGGATTTAAATATTATCGAAGAGGCTGAAGGTTTTTCAAGATTATTAAATGAGTTCAATCTTACTCAGGATGAGTTATCTTCTGCATTGGGTAAATCACGTTCACATATTGCTAATATAATCCGCCTATTGCAATTGCCGGATAAGATTATAAATTATTTGAAAAACGGGATATTAACTCCGGGACATGCAAGAGCCTTGCTTATGCATCCCGATCCTGTATCAGCGGCAAAGGAAATTATTCAAGATGATTTAACGGTAAGACAAACAGAAGCCCTAGTTAAAAATGCCAAAGCGGTTAATAAAAATTTACACTTGAAAAAAAAGCCAATCGATCCTGAGATAGAGTCACTTGAAAAAGATTTGCGTGGCAGATTAGGGTTTAATGTCAAAATTCAATTTGATGGTAAAGGTGGGTCCTTAAAAATATTTTATAAATCCCTTGAACAGTTTGATGAGATTTTAACGTTGTTAAAAAATTAAATGAAATATTGATACTTCATAGACCCATAATAAAAAAAGTCGCTTATTATTAAAAATAAGCGACAAAATAATAAGTAAAGTATAGAATGAAAAAGGTTAAAACCTGAAGTCGAGTGTTTCCATAAGGAAAGCACTGTCATTGCCACCAGCTTTTTTTATGGATTGTGAGGCTAGAACACCGCCAAAGTCTCCAGTTAAAACAAGATGGGGAGCAATTGCATAAGCGAGAGTAAACTGGGGAATTGCACCAACAAATCCACCAGAATAATTGTCACGCAAAGGATAGTTGAATCCGACACCGTAAATCGTATCATTGGTATTGGCTCTCCAAATTACAGGTGCGTGCAATTTGACAAGTGCTTTTTTTGTTGGATTGTAAGTGATTAAAGGACCTGTACTGACTGTATTGGAAGTTGCCAGATATAGCGTCATATCCTGATAGTTTGCTGTTGTAAAATAGGGAACAGCAAAATTTCTGACCGCGCCGTGATCTTTGTGATAGTTGCCACCAGAAAAATAGTCGCTTTGCAGGCCCAATGACAAATTTCCCGGCACGTTTTTAAAGTTATAAGCAAAAATCGCATCAAATGCATAGGCTCTGACTGGACGTGTTTTACTACCAGAATTTGCGGGACGGAATTCACCACCCTGATATATACCTGTAACATCAATGGTGAAATTGCCAATATTTCCGTTCAACCTTCCACCGATATTATCACGTCTTGTAGAGCCTTGACGGTTTTTCCCGGGTGTTGGTGTGGGAAGACCTGCAGCATTACCGTTATAAAGGTAACCAATATAAAAGGCATCAAGATATAATTGGCTATTCACATTCTGCACTTTAAAGCTGGGAAGAGCATAACTGGCCAAACCACCAAACATGCGAGCATTATAACTTGGCCCTGCACCAAAAACATGATCTTTGGAAAAGTCAGTTTGCCAGAAGTCAAAAATGTCGACTCTGAAATTTTTCCAGAAAGCATAGCCTCGGAATCCATCCCAACTGTAACGAATATTAGTCAGTTCCCGTGCGGAAGTCATGGAGAGTGGTGCATCAACAAAATATTGACGTCCTCCCATTGCCCCCATTTTTGCACCAAGCAGGTTCCCCTTTATTTCTAAAAAACCTTGCTGCATGTCAAGTCGTTTACGTTGAAAACCTGTTTGATAGCCAAAAGTGTTGCTGCCACCAGCAACACCATTAATGAGTTCGGCATAAGCTCTTACGTGGGAACCAATATGCAAATCAGCACCATAAACGCTACGAATCAACAAACGGTTGGAATTTGTTTTGGCTCCAAATCCCATATATGGTTTGCTGTCGAAAACATGACGAAACCGCTCATTGCCGTTTAAACTCAGCCAGATATCCCCAGAATCATTCAGGGGAATATACTTGAGTCGGTTAAACCAGTCATCATTTTTATGGGGATCATTGCATAATCCGCTCCAGTCTTCTGCCCATCTTGCTTGTGCGTATGGGGCATATTGTCCGAAAGCATACCAAGAATAATTACCAACAGGTCCAAAACCGCTGTGTTTGTTGAAGACACCCCAATCCGGATGTCGTGTATTTCCATATTTACCAGCCGCTGTGACAACTTTTGCACAACGGTTATTAAGATTTGAGTAATCAGTAAATGTAGAATCGATTTTATTTTGAATTTTTGAATCTGTTGGAAGTAATGTTTGTTTTGTTTGATCTTTAGCGTAAGTATGTATTGAAGTTAAAAGTAGTAATGAGAAACAAATATGATTAACTACTTTTAAACTAGCCAGAATAGTTGATTTATTCATAGTTTATCATTCATACTAATATTATTGTTTTATTTAATTATATTATTCTTTTAAGAAAAGAATTTATATTATCCACATGTATAGTATTATTTATATTAAGAATAAGATTATATTAATCTTTGTGAATATTTGGTTGCTAGTCTTATGGCTAGTATTCTTTATGACGTTTATCATTATATGGTTATTTATTTGGGTTATTTCAAATAATGCATGAAGATCAATTGGTAAGATACAGTCGCCATATCCTTTTGCCGCAAATTGATTTGGATGGACAAAAACGGTTTTTAAATAGCCGTGCTATGGTTATAGGATGCGGGGGACTGGGTTGTGCAGCAATTCCTATTCTTGCTGCTGCGGGTATTGGCAGTTTAATGCTGGTTGATAATGACAAGGTCGAACTGTCCAATTTACAACGACAGACATACTATACACCTGATGATATTGGTAAATTCAAAAATCATGTAATGGCCGATTTCATTCATAGACAAAATCCGGATATTACTGTTGATACTGTGCCTTACCGTTTATCCGAGGATGAATTATCTTCATTAATTCATGATTATGATGTGATTTTGGATTGTAGTGACAATTTAAAAACCCGACAAATGATCGGGCGGGTTGCATATTCTAGTAAAATACCTTTAATTTATGCCTCGGCCATACGGTTTGAAGGGCAATTAAGTGTATTTGACTCAAATAATGATCGATCACCATGTTACGCCTGTCTATTTGATGGAGCGGAAACAGAACAGGACCGTTGTTCATTTACCGGTGTTTACGCCCCATTGGTCAATACAATGGCAGCTATGCAGGCTTCAGAGGCTTTGAAGGTAATATCCAGGATGGGTCAAGCTCTTACGGGCAGGATACTGCATTATAATGCTTTGAATTTTTCTTTTCATATGCTGGAATGTGATCGCAATCCGCATTGTAACGTGTGTGGTTGTTCGAGGAACTAGGGTGTTTTGTCAAAACCATGTTCTAGGGCGTAAATTGCTGCCTGCACCCTGCTGTGTAAATTAAGTTTTCGTAATATATTCTGAACATGCAACTTGATTGTACTTTCTGACACGCTCAAAAAACGGGCAATTTCTTTATTACTTATTCCCTTGGTCAGCCAAGCCAATATTTCTTTTTCCCTTGGTGTTAAAGAATCATAGAGATCTTCGTTCTTTTCCTTTTCATTGGGTCGGAATTGATCGATAAGGGTTGATATCATGGCTGGGGAGAGAATATTATTCCCTTCATAAACTTTGTGAATACTGTCCAATAGGAAATCGGTATTGATATTTTTCAAAAGATAGCCTTTTGCTCCAAGTGTCATACATTGAATAAGGTCATCATTATCTTCCGAAACAGTTAAAATTAGGACATTAAGGTCTGGATTAATATTTAAAAGGTTTTGGAGCGTTTCCTTTCCGCCCATTCTTGGCATATCCAGATCAAGGAGGATGATATCAGGGTTAAGTTTCTGGGCCAGTTTTATACCTTCTGATCCATTTTGCGCCTCTCCAATAACCTCTATATCTTCCTGATTGTTAAGAAGAAATTTCAATCCTGAACGAAATAAAGAATGATCGTCAATAAGCAGAATTTTAATTTTTGTTTGCATTTTCTTTATACTACCGTTCTATAAGTTTATCGGAATAGTGAGTTCCAAGGTTGTACCATGATTAGGTGTTGAAGTAATGTTTATTTTTCCGGAAATATTTTCTGCCCTCTCTTGGATAATTGATAAACCGATATGGTTCTGTTGTTTTTTTTGCAAGGTATTAAGGTCAAATCCGACACCATCATCATGAATACGCATCATGAAAGAATTATTATAACTAAATTCAATTGTTGCAAGCTTGCATTTTGAATGTTTACGAATATTGGATAAAGCTTCTTGAAGAATAAAAATGATCTGTAATTGCTGTTGTTTTGTAATAAATAAAAATTTTTGCAGATTAATTAATTTTACAGGTATTTTTGTCTGGGCTTTGAAACGGTTCACGACTTTCTTAACAACAGTCTCAAAATCTTCCTTGCCAATCTTGGTTCGAAAATTCATTAACAGTTCACGAACATCGTCATAGGATTCTTGCACGCCACGCTGAATAAAATCCAGATTTTGCTTGGCTTTGTCAAGGTCATTCTTATTGATTGCCTTTTCAAGCATTTGAGCTTGCAAATTAAGAAAGGACAATGCTTGTGCTATGCTATCATGCAATCCCTGTGCAATTAAGTTGCGTTCCTCCATAATGGCAAGCTGTTTTTCTTTGGCAGTTAATTGGTAATTTTCAATGGATACACCAAGTTGACAGGTCAATGTTTCAATCAAGTGGTAGGTTTCTGGAGAAAAAGAAGATTCCCTTTTTTTAAAATATAGAACCATTAACCCTATTTCATTTTTATTATGCCAAATAGGAAAAATGATAAAATGACTAAATAATTTTTTAACGCACGAGGGTATAAGACAGTTTTCCTGCTGATCAGTTTTGACGCAAATAGGATAGGAATTTTTGGGTAGGGAAGAAATATCAAAAAAACAGTTGGCAGAAAAATAACATTGTTCAATGGTGTTTAATTGTGCTGGAAAACCTTGGCTACAAATAAAATTCATGGCGTCTTTCTCTTCGTTAAGAAAGCCGATAAATCCGGCATCCGCTTGACTTAAATCAATAATTTTTTCAAGGAATCTCTCGGTTGCCATATTGGGAGTCAGGCAGGTATGTAAAAAGGTGATCATGTCATAAAGAATAGTTAATTCATGATTCTTTTTCTTTAATGCAAGTGTTTTATCCGAAACTTTATGTTCAAGGTTATTGTATAAGTCCTGCAAATTATGTGCCATCTGGTTAAAACCGGAGGAGACAATATCAAATTCACTACTGCCATTTACAGGAATACGTCTGGATAGATTACCCTGACTTAGGGCTTTGATACTTGATTCAAGATGTTTCAATGGATTGATGACTGATCTATATAACAGGGATATGCTCGAAAAGGCAGTTATCAGTATCATCAGGATAATTGTTGTGATTATGTATCGAAGCCAAATGATGTCTTGCGTATTTTGGTTTTCGATCAGTTTGACTAAAAGATCAATGTCTTCTACGAATGTGTTGAGATGATAATAATTTTTGTCAGTTAATCTGTGATATCCAGAGGACTGGTTTATAAGCGGCAATATCTGGTTATTATAGGTTTTTTCAATATATTTTATTTGCAGGTTTATTTTTTTATTATTTGAAAAAATCAGGGTATTATTATCGTATTTTTTTAATTTATTAAGGATTGTAATAAATTTTGTTTGTTCATGCTGCAGGTTTACATAATCGTTTTGATTAGAAAGTAACATCATGTAATAGACACGCATGCGCAAACTGCCCGTATAATTGATGGCAATTCCAGCATTTTCAAGCTGCCAAAGCAGGGCGAGTGCATATCCCGTAAAGAATATGGCACATACAACCCATGCGATAGTACAGGTAAGCAGTTTGGTTGAAAGCTTGTTAAAATACCGCGTGATTTTCATTATTTGATAATTGTTCGTAAATATTATGATAAGATTATTTTAACATATATTTGAATTAAATATTAGAAATCAACTGCCAATGAAAATTGATATGTTCTGGGTAATCCAGCATAAGCACTGTTATTTGCGGTGCCTCCGTTAATTGAGGATGGATATACAGACATCCAATAATGTTTATTGGTTACATTATTGACATTAAATCGTGCCGCAAGTGGGGTGTTAAAGACATTGAAGGCGTAGCGCATCCCGACATCTGTCGTAAAATACCCCTTGGCAAAAGTGGTGTTGTAATTATTGGCAGCCCGACGATCTGTATAGTGAAGATTGATGTTGAATGCCATACCGTACAGGATGTGATCTTTTGCGACAGGTAATTGGTAGTCAATCAGCAGGTTGGCCTGAACAGGTGGGACACCAACAATTTGTTTATGAGAGGTGGCAATATTTCCTGTTTGTCCCAGTTGTGCATCAAGCCATGTAACACCTCCAAGAATAGACAGACTATCCCATATCTGTCCTGCGACCTGAAATTCAACCCCATAATTGCGCTGTTGTCCTGCGACGGCAAAAATATGGGTTGTTGGATTGATAAATGCATATGGACGTGTCATACGGAATGCCGCAACATTTAACCACAGGCGGTTGAATTTGACCTTATAGCCCACTTCATATTCTTCACTACGATAGGGAGCCATGATCTGGTTTGGATTAATTACTCCCGTCGCCGGGGCAATATCTCCCGCCTGCAGACTTCTTGCCCAAGTGAAATAGGCGGTATGACCTTCAAGAGGATGATAAATCAGGCTTGTTGTTGGACTAAATGCCGCATCATGTGAATTGTGTGCGGTTTTCTTTCCTTTCATGTTCCAGCTGTCATTGCTTAACCAGCTCCAACTGAAAACACCCATAATGGCCCATTGTTGATTAAAATGGATTGTATCGCCTGCAATCAGGGCTTGTTGCTGGATTAAGGCCGATTGATAACGTCCCCATCCTTTTGGTCTATGACCCGGTAATGGACGAGGATTGTGTATGTTGCTGGTTCCAAGATTGATTGTTTCAGTATGAGTGGGATTGTAATTACCCCTCATATATCCATTGGTGCCCAAAACAAGTTCATGTTTTACAAAATCTGTATTTACTTCTCCATTCACATAGGCAAAATTGCTCCCTACCTGAAAAACGTTTGCCTGACCGGCTACCGAAATAGATTGTTGATAATCACCCTTGCTGTTTAGGAGTCGATTGCTGTTGTTGAACATCTCTCGTTTGGCATCCTGATAGAGCCCTCCCGCAGTAAATCTCCATTTTCTATTGATTTGGTGTTTGATTTTTCCGAGAAAGGTATTTGTTTCCGTATTAAAGCCGGCATATTTTTGCCCAAGATAGGCCTTGCCCATATTGGGTGCGGATGGCAGTTGAATGGAATTATCAAACGAAAAATTCGTCGCTGTTCCCCTTTCATTATAGGTATAATGGCTGGCATCTATCTCAATAACGGTTTTGGAGGAAAGATGAATATCAAAATCACCACTGACCAGATTACGTTTTAACTGACTGTGTTCCACATAGGCGGTGCCTTCATCATGCAGAAGGTTTAAACGATATCCAAACCACCCATTTTTACCGACTCGACCAGATGCATCCGCATATTCCGTCACGGCACCAATTGAATCGTAATTGATTGAAAGATGTTCCGTACGACGGTCAGTGGGACGTTTGAGCTGGTAACTGAAAATGCCGGCTGGATTTTGTGGGCCATACATAGCCCCGGCCAACCCGTTCAGAACCTGCAAATTTTCAAACATTTCCGTTGGATAGGGGGTGGTGGTTGTCATATTGAGCCCGTCAATACGGCTGTTTGCTGTCACGTCCCCCTCAAACCCCCTGGATTGCGGCCTGGCCATGCCTGCAGATCCACGGGCCTCGAGTTGTACGGAAGGAAGGTATTTCATTAGATCATTAACGTTTCTTGCCTGTTGATTGGCAATAACGTCATGAGGAACTGACAAGATTGAAAAAGGCGCGTCTTCAGATTTCAAGGAACCCAAGGGGCCCAAGGTAACGTCTGGAGTACTCATTACCGCAACTGATCCGTCAGCCCTTCTTTGTCCCCTTACAGTAATTTTTTCGGATATTTCATCCTCTCTTTCCATATTGGTCGAGGTTGAAATCTTTTGTGCCATCGTTTGAAAAGGGAAAAGAAGAAGCAGAGGTAGAATATATTTTTGTTTTCTATTCATGCAAATTCTTCATGGATTAATAATTCAAGAAATTATTCTAATAATGGAAATGAATATGATATATTAATAGTAGGAAAACGACTAATTATACTTAGCCAAATGGCTATAAACAACCTAGCCATTATTCCAGATTTCTATAAGCTTTTGACTAATTGGTTCGATCTTGCGGAAGATGTAAATATTATTAAAACAATTATGCGTTTTATTTAACTTATACAATAAAGATCAAAAACAATACAGATATAAACGTATTGGTTCATCAACCAAGGAAAAAAAATGTCTCATTTACTAACAAAATGGGAACCGGAAAATCAACAGTTTTGGGAAAAGCAAGGACGTGTTATTGCTTTACGGAATTTATGGATTTCCGTTCCTGCTCTTTTACTTGCTTTCGTTGTATGGCAATTATGGAGTGTCGTTGTTGTCTATCTACCAGAAGTTGGGTTTAAATATACTCAAAATCAACTAATGCTTTTAACGGCATTGTCTGCATTGTCAGGGGCAACCCTGAGAATCATCTATGCCTTTATGGTTCCCATTTTTGGTGGAAGAAGATGGACGGTTTTTTCAACAGCCACCCTTTTGATTCCAACCATTGGTTTTGGTATATGCATACAAAATCCAAATACCAGTTTTGCAACAATGGTGATCTTGGCCCTGTTGTGTGGATTTGGTGGAGCAAATTTCAGCTCCTCTATGGCAAATATCGGATATTTTTTCCCTAAATCAAGAAAGGGATTTGCCACGGGGGTAAATGCTGGACTGGGAAATCTTGGTGTACCGTTTGTACAATTTGTTACCTTGTGGGTTATTGGCGTCAGTATCTTTGGTGCTTTGGGGGGTGGACCAGAAACACGTATTCATAACGGTCAGCAGAGTCTTGTCTGGTTACAGAATATCACCTATATTTGGGTACCTTTTATTGCGGTAACCGTTATCGCTGCCTGGTTTGGGATGAATGACCTTGCCACGGTCAAGGCATCTTTTTCAGAGCAATCAATAATTTTCAAGCGTAAACATACCTGGGTTGCCTGTTTGCTTTATCTGGGTACATTTGGATCCTTTATCGGTTTTTCAGCGGCATTGCCCCTGTTGATAAAGCATGAATTCGTTGATGTTAATCCAATAAAATACGCCTTTTTAGGTCCTTTGCTGGGGTCCATATTTAGAGTTGTTGGGGGAATTGCCTCTGACAAATTCAAGGCGACACGGGTAACTCAAATCAGTTTCCTGGGTATGATTGTTTTTTCCTTATGTATCGTTTTCTTCATCTCAGCCCCGGAAGAATCAAGAAGTTTTGTCGGCTTCCTGATAAGTTTTATGATCCTGTTCATTTTTGTTGGATTGGGAAATGGATCCGTATTTGCCCAGGTTCCCGGAATATTCACAATATTTTACCAGAAATACCTTAAAAAACAAAAAGCTGAATCTGAAGAGCAGATGAATGAGGATGCTGCCAAGGAAACCGGTGCGGTTCTTGGTTTTATGGGGGCTATTGGTGCCTATGGTGGATTTATAATTCCAAAACTGTATGGAACCTCTTTAAGTTATACCGGATCGTATAATTTAGCTTTTTATATTTTTGTGGGATTTTACGTATTTTGCCTTTTGATAAACCGTTGGTACTACCTTCGCAGAAATGCTGAAATACGTTGTTAAGACAAATTTGATTTAGAATTTGGAAATTGATTATGAGCCATATATTAGATCGTTTAAACTTTTTTAAAAAAACGAAAAGCAGTTTTGCTGACGGGCATGGCGCTGTTGTTAACGAGGACAGAAAATGGGAAGACGCGTATAGACAACGTTGGCAACAGGATAAAATCGTAAGATCAACTCACGGTGTGAATTGTACTGGATCCTGCAGTTGGAAAATCTATGTTAAAAGTGGATTGATTACCTGGGAAACCCAACAGACAAATTATCCGAGAACTCGTGCGGATCTACCCAATCATGAACCCAGGGGATGTCCTCGCGGGGCATCTTACAGCTGGTATGTTTATTCTGCCCAACGTGTTAAATATCCAATGCTGCGTGGACAGCTGGCTAGATTATGGCGTGATGCACGTCAGAAGATGGATCCGATATCCGCCTGGGAATATATCAGTCAAACACCAGAATTGGCCAGTTCTTACAAGAAAAGACGTGGATTGGGCGGATTTGTCCGATCAACCTGGCGGGAAGTCAACGAGCTTGTTGCCGCGGCAAATAACTTTACTATCAAAAAATATGGTCCCGACCGTATTATTGGATTTTCTCCTATTCCGGCTATGTCGATGGTCAGCTACGCTTCCGGATCCCGTTATCTTTCTCTTATTGGGGGTGTTCCGCTATCTTTTTATGATTGGTATTGCGATCTGCCACCAGCAAGCCCACAAGTATGGGGCGAGCAAACCGATGTTCCGGAATCAGCCGATTGGTATAATTCAACCTATTTACTAGTGTGGGGATCAAATATCCCCATGACTCGTACGCCAGACGCTCATTTTTATGCCGAAGTTCGTTATAAAGGTACAAAAACGGTCGCTGTTTCATCAGATTATGGTGAAATGGTAAAATTCAGTGATATATGGCTCTCTCCCAAACAAGGTACGGATGCTGCCTTGTCCATGGCGATGGGGCACGTAATCTTCAAAGAATTTCATCTGGACCGTCCCTCTGAATATTTTACGTCATATTGCCGTCAATATACAGATATGCCAATGCTGGTTATGCTTGATGAAAAGAATGGCCAACTGGTTCCCGGATATTTCTTGCGTGCCAGTCATTTGGCAGATCAGCTTGATGAAAAAAACAATCCTGAATGGAAAACGCTTGTTATTGATGAATTGACGGGACAGATTGTAACCCCCAAAGGATCAATTGGTTTTCGCTGGGGTGAAACAGGTCAATGGAATCTTAAAGAACAGGATAGCAAAGGACAGACCGTTAAGGCCCAACTTAGTCTGCTGGGTAAGCATGATAATGTTGCGGAGGTTGTGTTCAATTATTTTGCTGGAGAAAGCAAAAATGAACAGATGCTCCGAAAGGTTCCGGTTAAAACCATTACCTTGGCTGATGGCAATCAGGTAAAGGTTACTACAGTTTTTGATTTAATGGCTGCCAATTACAGTATTGACCGTGGTCTAGGTGATGGCGCTAGAGATTATATGGATGATGTTCCCTATACTCCTAAATGGCAGGAAAAACATACTGGTGTAAAACCTGAATTGGTTATTCAGGTTGCTCGTGAATTTGCCCAAAATGCCGATAAAACTCATGGTAAAAGCATGGTCATCGTGGGCGCCGGATTAAACCACTGGTATCATATGGATATGTCCTATCGTGGCATTATCAACATGTTAATGCTTTGTGGATGTATAGGTCAAAGTGGAGGTGGCTGGTGCCATTATGTTGGTCAGGAAAAACTGAGGCCACAAACCGGTTGGGCTCCATTGGCATTTGGATTGGATTGGAATCGTCCATCTCGTCAGATGAACGGAACATCCTTCTTTTACAATCATACAAGTCAATGGCGTCATGAAAAGCTGGCTATCAATGAAGTTGCCTCACAAAATAGCCTGAGTGAATTTGAAGGTATGGCGCTGATTGATTGTAATGCCAAGGCTGAACGGATGGGATGGTTACCTTCTGCACCGCAATTGTCAATGAATCCGTTGACGTTGACACAAAATGCAATTGCTCAAAATAAAGATCCCATTGACTATGCGGTTGAAGGATTGAAATCAGGTGCAATTGACATGTCTTGTAATGATCCTGATAATCCAGTGAACTTTCCACGCAACATGTTTGTATGGCGTTCCAATATTCTTGGTTCTTCAGGTAAGGGACATGAATATTTCCTTAAATATCTTTTGGGTACTCAGAATGCAGTTTTAAGTGAAGAGCAAAATTGTATTAAACCGAAGGAAATCAAGGTAAGAGAAGCCGCAGAAGGTAAACTGGATCTTCTGGTCGTCTTGGATTTCCGTATGTCAACGACTTGTTTATATGCAGATGTAATTCTTCCGACGGCCACCTGGTACGAGAAAAATGACTTGAATACATCGGATATGCATCCCTTTATTCATCCTTTAAGCGAGGCTGTACAACCTTTATGGCAAAGTAAAAGTGATTGGGAAATTTTTAAAGGACTGGCTGGAAAATTTTCTGAACTCGCCGCAGGATATCTTGGAAATCAAAAAGATCTTGTATTGACACCCTTAATGCATGACACTCCACAAGAGTTGGGGCAGCCTTTTGACGTTAAAGACTGGAAAAAGGGTGAATGTGATCCTATTCCTGGTAAAACAATGCCAGCCATGAAAGTTATCGAGCGAAATTATGGAGCAATTTATGAACAGTTTACATCAATTGGTCCTTTACTTGAAAAACTTGGTAATGGTGGTAAAGGTATAAGTTGGGATACCAAGCATGAGGTTGATCAATTACGTAATTTAAACAAGGTTGTTGGTCAGGGTATTGCAAAGGGACAGCCGAGACTTGATACTGCTATTGATGCGGCTGAAATGATCCTGAATCTTGCTCCTGAAACAAATGGGCATATCGCTGTCAAGGCATGGGGGGCATTATCAAAAGTAACAGGTATTGACCATACGTATTTGGCCACCCCTCGTGAACATGATTCCATTCGTTTTCGTGATATACAGGTTCAGCCACGTAAGATTATATCTTCCCCAACCTGGTCAGGCCTGGAAAGTGAAACGGTAAGTTACAATGCTGGTTATACAAATGTTCATGAACTGATTCCTTGGAGAACCCTGACCGGTCGACAGCAGTTTTATCAGGATCATCAATGGATGCGTGCATTTGGTGAAATGTTGTGTGTCTATCGTCCAGCGGTTGACTTGAAAACAACTCAAAAGGTTTTGGGACAGCATGGTAACGGAAATCCAGAAATAGTCCTGAATTTTATCACACCACATCAAAAGTGGGGCATCCACAGTACTTACTCCGATAATTTACGGATGTTGACATTATCCCGTGGCGGGCCACATGTCTGGCTTTCCGAAATTGATGCACAAAAGGCTGGTATCGTTGATAATGACTGGATTGAGGTTTTCAATCTAAATGGAACTTTAACGGCCAGAGCAATTGTAAGTCAGCGCGTTCCAGAAGGAATGACCTTGATGTATCATGCTCAGGAAAAGATCATCAATGTTCCTGGTGCAGAAGTTTCAAAAAAACGCGGAGGCATTCATAATTCGGTAACAAGAACAGTCTTAAAACCGACACATATGATTGGCGGTTATGCGCAATATTCCTATGGTTTTAACTATTATGGAACAGTTGGTTCAAATCGTGATGAATTTGTTGTTGTCCGTAAAATGAAGCATGTCGATTGGCTTGAAGAGACTGTTAGCGTTAATTACCCAAAAGTTGAGGCATAAGAGATTACCAATGAAAATTAGAGCTCAAATTGGCATGGTGTTGAATCTGGATAAATGCATAGGATGCCATACTTGTTCCGTGACATGTAAAAATGTATGGACCAGTCGAGATGGTGTTGAATATGCATGGTTCAATAACGTTGAATCAAAACCAGGGGTTGGATATCCCAAGGAATGGGAAAACCAGGATAAATATAATGGTGGATGGGTTTTAAAAGGTGGCAAGTTGCGTCCCCGTCAGGGTGGCAAGTTACATATTATGGCAAATATATTTGCCAATCCCAATCTTCCGCAAATTGATGATTATTATGAACCCTTTACATATGATTATGAACGTTTGCAAAATTCTCCGGATGTAAAAACCCCCCCTGTTGCCCGACCAGTTTCGGTCCTAACCGGACAAAAAATGGAAAAAATAAATTGGGGACCAAACTGGGAGGATGATCTTGGTGGAGAGTTTTCAAAGCGTGCAAAAGACAAGCTTTTTGATGGTATTCAAAAGGATATGCTGTCAACTTTTGAAAATACATTTCTTATGTATTTACCAAGATTGTGCGAGCATTGTTTAAATCCAGCCTGTGTTGCAAGTTGTCCTTCAGGTTCAATTTATAAACGTGAGGATGACGGTATTGTCCTGATAGATCAGGATAAATGTCGCGGCTGGAGGATGTGTGTCTCGGGCTGTCCCTACAAAAAGATATATTTTAACTGGGTTTCTGGTAAAGCAGAAAAATGTATATTCTGTTATTCACGTATTGAAGGTGGACAGCCAACCGTTTGTTCCGAAACATGTGTAGGGCGTATTCGTTACCTGGGTGTTTTACTTTATGATGCAGATAAAATTAAAGAGGCTGCATCTACGGAAGATACCCAGGATTTGTATGAATCCCAACTTGATGTTTTTTTAGATCCCAATGATCCGGCAATTATTGCGGAAGCTCTTAAACAGGGTATACCCCAAAGCTGGCTGGATGCGGCAAGAAATTCACCGGTCTATAAAATGGCAGTAGAATGGAAAGTTGCTTTCCCCCTGCATCCAGAATACCGCACCTTACCAATGGTTTGGTATATTCCACCTTTATCGCCTATTCAGTCTGCAGTAGCGAATGGCATGATTGGCAAGAATGGAATTATTCCTGGTATTAAGGATTTACGTATTCCAATTCGCTATTTGGCTAATTTGCTTACGGCGGGGAAAGAAGAACCCATTATTAACGCCTTGGAAAACATGATTGCGATGCGTCGTTATATGCGTAGCAAGTCTGTTGATCAACGTCCTGATCGTTCTGTCTTGAAAGATACGGCTTTGACTGAAGTCCAGATTGAAGAAATGTATCAGATTATGGCGATTGCGAATTATGAAGATCGTTTTGTCATTCCATCATCCCACAAGGAAATGGTTGAAAACGCATTCCAGGATAAGGCTTCCTGTGGATTTACTTTCGGGAATGGATGCTCTGACGGGGTGAATAAGGCAAGTCTTTTTGGCAAGAAGGTTTCTCCAATTATCTTTCACGACGCTGTAGAGGATCGTGAACAGAACAAGGCAAAAGAAAGCAATAGCTGATGGAAATTTTCAAGATACTTTCAGTTTTATTATGTTATCCAGAGCAAGAATTGCTTGATGCACTCCCTTCAATTTTGGGACGTTTAAAAACGCTTGAGATTGAATGGAGCTTGCTTTCTCCCTTATTGGAACATTTGCAAGAAAAGGATTTGATTGATTTGCAAGAAGAGTATGTTTCACTTTTCGATCGTAATCCATCATGTTCATTGCATTTATTTGAGCATATTCACGGTGAGGACCGTCTAAGGGGGCAAGCCCTAGTCAATCTCATGTCAGAATATAAGGCAAACGGTTATGATATTTCAGTAATTGATGAATTACCAGATTATTTGCCTTTATTTTTAGAGTTTTTATCTGTCTGTAATGAAGGTGAAGCAAAGGATTTACTGGCGGCATCAATTGACGTGATTGATCACATCGGATCAAAATTGCGGGAAAGTCAGTCTGTCTATACGGGTATTTTCACTTTACTTGTCAATTATTCTTCTGTTCAACCTCAACCTTTAAAAGTTCCCCCAGTTAAAGATATGGAGGAGGCAATGGAGAAATTTGGCCCAAATATTGAGGGAGTTGAACCTCTTTTACAAACGAATGCCTGTAATCTCTGTTCTGTAGACAATGAAAATAAAGGGGCAAGTCATGCATTATCTCGATAAATTTATTTTTGGAATTTATCCGTATATCGTATTAACAATTTTTGTTGTTGGATGCTTGGTACGTTTTGAACGTGAACAATATTCATGGAAAAGTGATTCCAGCCAGATTTTATATCGTGGACAATTAAGATTTGGAAATATCTGTTTTCATATTGGTATTTTAGGTCTGTTTTTTGGGCATCTTTTCGGTCTTTTAACACCCATCTGGGTTTGGGATACACTGGGAGTTACCCATTCAGCAAAACAGATTTTCGCCATGATGGCTGGCGGCATCATGGGCAGTATCTGTTTGGTTGGGATTTTGATCCTTATTCACAGAAGATTTGTTTCAGCCCGTATATTGGCAAATAGTACCTGGCGTGATAAATTGTTGTTAATCTGGTTATTATTGACTTTGTTACTTGGTTTATCAACAATTTTTGTTTCGGCTCAGCATACGGACGGTCATGAAATGGTTCAACTTATGACATGGGTACAGCATACAATTACCTTTCAAGGTGATGCCGTGGCCTATATCATGAATGCGTCATCAATCTTCAAATTCCATCTTTTTATGGGAATGACAGTATTTGCTATTTTCCCATTTACCCGTTTGGTTCATGTATTTAGTGGCTTTGCCATGGTCAGTTATGTAACTCGACGCTGGCAGTTGGTAAGACCACGTTCATGAACGTGAAGATGTGAACTGATGAAAAATCCCAAAATACCGGAATTAAGATTGCTTAAACTATTGGCTGTTGTTCTGGCTTGTTTTGGATTTTTTCATTCCGTTCAGGCAAAAGAGATTGTTGTTTCTGCGGCGGCTAGTTTAAGCGATGCTTTTAAAGATATAGCTAAAATTTATGAAACATCGCACCCTCAGGATAAAATTTTATTTAATTTTGGTTCTTCGGGCAGTCTGTTAAATCAAATAGCACAGGGTGCCCCGGTTGATCTTTTTGCATGTGCCGATGAAAGCACAATGGATATGGCAGAGCAAAAAGGATTGATTTTTCCTGGATCAAGACAGGATTTTATTAATAATCATTTGGTTCTTGTGACTTTTATTCATAGCAAGTTACAGATACGTGAACTGGCAGATTTAGATAAACCCTTGATTAAGCGGATCGCGTTGGGACAAGTTGTAACTGTTCCAGCGGGTCGTTATACAAAATATGCATTGCAGGCTGCAGGTTTATGGCAAAAATTACAAGATAAATTCATTCCTGCGCAAAATGTCCGTCAGGTTCTGGATTATGTTGCCTGTAATGAAGTGGATGTCGGTTTTGTTTATGAAAGTGATGCAAAACTTTTTTCAGATAAAGTTAAAATACTTTATCGGGCTCCTTTGCCAAAACCCGTTCAGTACCCAGTTGCCTTGGTTAAAAATACTCAAAACCCAAATCAGGCTAAGGCGTTCATGGACCTGTTATTTTCAGTTAAAGGTCAGAGAATTTTTAGACAATACGGTTTTGCTGTTCGGTAGTTGTTCATGGGAATAAATTTTACCTGGACGGCTCTTTTTTTATCCTTGAAAATTGCCGTTTTCGCAGTCTCGATCAATATGTTTCTGGCAATACCTGCAGGATATTTTATTGCTCGGTATCGTTTTTATGGTAAGGAATTTTTAGATATTGTCTTTACATTGCCAATGGTTATGCCGCCGACTGTATTGGGATACTATTTGTTAGTATTGTTTGGACAGCATGGTTGGATAGGACAAATATTGGGAAAATATTTTCATCTTAGTCTTATATTTACGTGGCAGGGGGCTGTTTTAGCCGCTATTGTCGTGACTTTTCCTTTGATATTCAAACCCGCCAGAAGTGCCTTTGAATCAATCAATCCTTGTTATGAACAGGCTGCACGGGTATTGACTATTTCTGATATGGCGATTTTTTTCCGTATAACCTTACCTTTGGCTTGGCGTGGTATTATGGCAGGTTTATTACTGGCATTTGCCAGGGCTTTGGGAGAATTTGGTGCAACCCTGATGATTGCCGGAAATATTCCCGGAAAAACGCAAACCCTATCTTTGGCAATCTATGAAGCCGTTGAAGCGGGACAGGATCATGCCGCAAATATATCCGTCTTGATTTTATCCGCTGTTTGCATTTTTGTTTTATTTATGGCTAAACGGCTGAATATTACGCATAATTCAATTTATTGATCATGATATTTCAAATAAATCTCAAGAAATTAATAAAAAATCATCATCATGTGTTTCAGCTCAATGTTGATTTTTATTCTCAAAATCGTTCAGTGGTGATATTTGGCCCGTCTGGATCTGGAAAAACAACATTGCTTAAAATAATAGCGGGATTAAATTCACCAGATTGCGGGTTGATAAAAATTGATAATAAAATCTTTTTTGATCAGAAACGTAAAATCAATCTGGCCCCCCAGGAGAGAAAACTTGCTTATCTTTTCCAAGGTTATAGTCTTTTTCCGCATTTAACAGTCAAACAGAATATTTCCTTCTCACTTGTCAAGGGAATATTTAATCCCCGTGTCAGTCAGGATTTTGCAATTGTTAAGGACTGGATGAATCGCTTGGAAATTCTGAACTATGCTGAATATTATCCATATCAATTGTCGGGGGGGCAACAACAGCGGGTTGCATTGGCTAGGGCATTGGTTGCGCAACCCGATTTGTTGTTACTAGATGAACCGTTTTCAATGCTCGATAGTCGCTTGCGACGCAAATTGCGGTATGAAATAAGGGATATTCAACAACGGTTGCAATGCTTGATGATGGTTATATCGCACGATGATGAGGATGTAGAGTGTTTTGGTGAGGATATCTTACATTTGGGAAAAAATAGTAATTATTAGATGAATTAATAAATAATAGTCTGATTGTATTTTATCTATAATGATTTTTTAGAAATATTTAAGTCTTTTTTTTGATTTTTAAACACATATATAAAATTCATAACTACAAAGTCTTTATTGCAATTATGACGTGGCCGAGCTTCTGATGCTGATTGATAAATTTGGTAGAACAATTGATTATTTAAGAATTTCTGTTACGGATCGCTGTAATTTAAGATGTTCTTATTGTATTCCGAAAGGATTTAATGATTTTGAAACTCCAGACCATTGGCTCACTTTTGATGAATTAATGCGTGTTGTTTGTGCGTTTGTAAGATTAGGTACAAAACGTTTTCGCTTGACTGGTGGTGAACCGTTGGTTCGCAAAAACCTAACAGATTTGGTGCATCGAATTAAAAAAATTGATGAGGTGGAGGATTTATCCATTACAACGAATGGAACCTTGCTGACATCCCATGCCAAATCATTGTTTGAGGCAGGCTTAGATCGTTTGAACATAAGTCTTGACTCCTTGAATCGTAAAAATATAGAGGATATTACAGGTCTGGATTGTCTAGAGCAGGTTATGGAGGGTCTGCGAACAGCAAAACAACTGGGTTTTCATAAAATAAAGATTAACATGGTTGTATTGCCAGACAAGAATATGGCAGAAATTGAACGAATGCTCGAATTTTGTATTGAACACGGGTTTATTCTGTGTTTGATTGAAGTCATGCCAATGGGAAAAACCGGGCAAAATATGACAACTGTCTCGCTGCAACCCATTATACAAGGATTAAGGAAACATTACGATTTGCGTTCAACGATGAAGATAATAGGAAATGGTCCGGCGCGTTACTGGGAAACAGCAACAGGTAATGTATGTCTTGGATTAATTACACCGTTATCACAGCATTTTTGTGCGACATGCAATCGGGTTAGATTGTCGGTTGATGGAACCCTTTATATGTGTTTGGGACAGGATAACAGCTTTGCGTTAAGGCCGTTATTAAGAAATCATTGTAGTGATAAAGAACTGGATCAGGCCATTCAAGAAGCGATAGAATTAAAGCCAAAAGAACATGATTTTTTAAAACAGCCCAATAAAATTATGCGTATTATGTCAAAGACAGGAGGATAGGTTGACAGTCCTATTTTTTAGGTAAAAAAGCTTTTACGACTTTTTTATCTGTTTCAATCCTGGGTCCACCAATTACATCGATACACATTGGAACCGCGGCAAATACTCCATGTATAAGAACCTTGCCATCTTGATCTTTTACCCCTTCCAATGTTTCACGAATGGCATTCGGACGTCCGGGCAGGTTTAGTATCAGGCTTTTTTTACGGATTACGCCCACTTGTCGTGACAGAATGGCGGTTGGCACGAAATATAAACTGACTTGACGCATTTGCTCACCAAAACCGGGCATAACTTTATCTGCGATGGCCAGAGTTGCATCAGGTGTCACATCTCGGATGTAAGGGCCTGTACCGCCCGTGGTTAAAACAAGGGGACAATCTTGATGATCGACCAGATCGATTAATGTTTTTTCAATCAGATCCTGTTCATCAGGAATTAAATGCTCAATATATTGTTTTTCGTTAAGAACCGCTTTATCCAGCCAATTTTTCAAGGCAGGTAAACCTTTATCTTCATATATACCCTGACTGGCTCTATCACTGACAGAAACCAAACCAATTTTTATTGCTGTCATTTTATATTTTCCTATCAATAAAGTCTAAAGAGAATAGTCAAGTGGATAAATTTTTATAAAGTCTCCTTTATGAACAGGGGTATTTTCCGGAATTTCTGCCAATCCATTTGCTTGGGAAAATGTTGCCAACATGGCAGAACCCTGATTATTTAAAAGACTAACATGAGCAGGTGATTGAGAATAATCAACCCGCACCCGTAAAAACTCCCGTCTTGCTTGGGTTTTCCTTTTTTCAAATTGGGCTTGAGCAAGAATAGTTTTTGGCAGGTAATTCTGTAATGTTTCGCCGGCAAGATGTCGTAAAGCGGGAATAACAAGTTGTTGAAAGGTGACGAGGGTGCTGACAGGATTACCGGGTAACATAAAGAATATTTTGCTATTGATTTGTCCCCAGGCAAAAGGTTTGCCGGGTTTAATGGCAAGTTTCCAGAAAATGAGTTGGCCAAGCTGTTGTAAGGCGGCATGAACGTGATCCTCTTCACCAACCGAAACTCCACCAGATGAGATAATGATGTCTGCTTCTTTACTGGCTTTTTTTAATGCGATTTCAGTTTTATCCCGATTATCGGGAAGAATGCCTGCATCAATGACATGATGTCTGGTTTTTTGAAGCCAGGTTATCAAAAGATAACGGTTTGCATCAAAAATCTTGCCAGAAGATAGAGGCTGACCTGGGTTGATCAATTCATTTCCTGTGGAATAAACCCAAATGGTTAAAGGTTTATATATTTTGACATTTTGATAGCCTTGACTTGCCAGTAAAGCAACACTTGCGGGCGTAAGCCTATGGCCTTGTGTAAGCAGTATATCACCTTTTTTTAGTTCTTCCCCTTGATAGCGTATATTTTGTCCTTTTTTGATCTGCGAGGTAAGAGTTAGGGTGTTGTTTTCAATTTTTGTATTTTCTTGCTGGATTACAGCGCTGGTTCCGGGGGGAATTGGAGCTCCGGTAAAAATTCGTGCGGCTTCACCAGTTTGGAGGGTGGCATTGGAAAGGGAATCTCCTGCTGCAATCCGGTTTGTAATTTGCCATTCAGAACATTGACAAGGATCACCACCCAGAGCATAGCCATCCATGGCACTATTGCTGAAAAAAGGTGTGTCATATTGAACATAAATATTTTCAGCAAGAACTAGATGATTTGCCTTTAAAAGGGGATAATCTTCTATGGGTTGTTTAATAGAGGTTCTTTGCAGAAGTTCTTCAAGGGCCTCATCATAGTTTTTTAGCATGGTGCCTGTCTTGTTGATAACGGGTTAATGTGTCAAGGTCGTTAATATTGGTAAATTCATGTTCATCATGAAAATTCACTTTTATATTTGGGTGTGCAGATATCCATGATTTAAGGCTATAATGCTGATGATTTAAATGATTGGCAAGATAGTCATTCGTACAGGGTTTGCATAAGAGGATACTTGGATGAATCTGTTTTGGTGTCGCTGCGTACGCAATTAGCAAGTCTGGATTTGATATCAATGCGTGATAAAGTGAGGAAACTAGATTTGCGGGTAAAAAGGGAGTGTCGCAGGGAACAACCAATATGTAATCTGTATGAGCGGGAATAAAGGAATAAAGACTGACAATGCCAGCCAGGGGACCTTTTCCTTTCCATTGGGGGAGATCCTGGTAGACTGGAAAACCAAAAGATTGATAAGTTTCAATATGATTGTTTGCGCTTATCAAAATGTTTTGAACATGCGGTTGAATACGTTGGATAACATGATTGACAAGGGGATGACTATTAAGAGAAAGCAATCCTTTGTTTTGACATCCTACACGCCGACCTTCCCCACCCGCCAGAATAAAGGCGGCAATATTTTTATCATTCATGACTGGACCATCGTTCTTTTTCTTTTAAATCGTATGATTTAGCCCTGACCCATCTTGACTGTCCGTTTCTAAAAAATTCTTTTTTCCAGAATGGAGCTTCTGATTTTAAATAATCCATTATGAATTCAGCAGATTCAAATGCAGCCTTTCTATGACTGGCCGCTGTCAGAACCAAAACGATTTCTTCTCCTACCCGTAAATTCCCCACGCGGTGTATAACCTGACAACCCTGTATATCCCATCGTTTTTTTGCCAAATGAATTATTCGTTCAATTTCTTGTTCAGTTACAGACGGAAAATGTTCAAGATAAAGATAATCAAGCGGTTCTTTTTCATCAAACCCCCTGACGATACCGGTAAAGCTGACAATTGCACCACAATTGAAAATGTGAATCTTTTTTCGGAATTCCTCTTGTGAAAAAGGTTGGGTCTGTATTTTGACAGAGAACAATTCAACCTCCTGTAACAGGAGGTAGAATGGCAACTTCATCATCAGGATGAAGGGGAGTGGGTTGATAGATAATGCGTTGATTAATGGCCAGGCGGAAAATGTTTTCTTCTGCCAAGGCGTCCGACCAAGAGGCATTGCGGCTTCTTAAAAAATTAAGTAAATCTTGTGAATTACCTTTGTCCCAGGTAATTTCTTCCTCTTCAATTTGTAAAATATCTTTAAGAAAACCAAAATAACGGATTTTTATCATATTATATATATAGCATCTGCTAGAATGAGTTTAAAGATTAATATAGGAAGAATATCATGAGTAAATTGACGCATTTTGATGAGTCTGGGCAAGCTCACATGGTTGATGTCGCAAATAAGAAAATCTCGAAAAGAACTGCCATGGCTGGGGGGTCAATCCAGATGTCTCAGGAAGCTTTTGAACTTTTGAAAAAAGGAAACAGTCATAAGGGTGACATATTAGGTATAGCAAGAATTGCCGCCATACAGGGTAGCAAACAGACTTCAAATTTGATCCCTTTATGTCATCCATTATCGCTAAATCATCTAAAAGTGGAATTTGAATTGGAAGAAAGTAAAAATATTGTGCATATGCGGGTTACTGTTGATACAGAGGGCAAAACAGGAGTTGAAATGGAAGCGTTGACAGGGGTTTCTGTAGGATTGTTAACCGTTTATGATATGCTTAAAGCGGTAGATAAAAGAATGGTCATGCATAACATTCATCTTGTTTCTAAAAAGGGTGGGAAAAGCGGAGAATTTAATTTTTAAATTTTATAAGGAAAGTTCAGTCTAATTACTGAATTCATCTTGTATTTTTGATCGCTTCTTGATAAAAGTTCTGTGTGGGGCGCATAGCTCAGTTGGTAGAGCAGCTGACTCTTAATCAGCGGGCCCAAGGTTCGAACCCTTGTGCGCCCACCATTTTCTTGATACAGCAATTTTTATTTATCAAATATAATTTTGAGAAATATGCATTTTTAAGTTAAAAGCCCCATATTATGAGCTTAAAATTCATGTTTTTGAATTTTGGTTATTTAAATAATAAAAAAATTAATGAGCATTAAACAATATTATAATATTTAATAAAAACATTATTCATAATAATGCAGGATTTATTATTGTGTTATAGTTTTCTTTTTATATTTTATAACAAAAAGGATTTGGGAAATAACCAGTAATACAGATGAAATTAGGGTGGCTGGTCCAATCCCCTGTATCCCCCATTTTTGAATAAAAATAATCAACATTGGTATATAAATGAAACTGTTTATTCCACGAGAAATGGATGCCCCTTTGGTATTTCCTGTTGTGATTAAAATGGGTTCCAAGGAAATCCCCCATAGGATAACTGCTTTTGCACCAGCCAACCAATATAGTAAATGAAGGGTTTCAGGTGTGGTGGATTTATGAAGTAATAATGAAATGATATATGGTGCAATATAAGGTAGAATGAGAAAAATAACGGAAATGATACCGCCGGTTAAAAGAGTGATTTGCAAGGCCATTTTATAAAGGTGCGATGGTTTGCTGCCCTGCCATGAGCGGGTCATTTCCGGATATAATGTAGATTGTAGCATAATGACAGGTTTTGCAATCGCTTCTGAAATTTTATTGGCAATCGAATAGCGTGCATTTTGAACAGTACCAAGCATACTTCCAATAATTTGAGCGGTTATATGGGCGGAAACAAGGGAAAAAGTCATGTTTATATTGGTATTCCAGGCAAATTTCCATATCCCGGGTAAATCTTTGGTAAGCCCATCATTAATACGATTGAAAAATCCTTTTAAAAAACCTTGCTTGTAAAGTTGGTACAAAGCGGTGACCAAAATAGTAATGAAATTCATGAAAGTGGCAAAAGTCCAGACAATAACTGCTCCCAACATACCACCATGAATAAGGGTAAGAAAAGCGATGCCCAAGAACCGAACTGTTGTTGTTGTTGTTCCTTGAATGGCAAGTAAATCATAACGGTTCAATAATAATAAAACGCCATTGGCTGTTGCACTTGTCGTAAATAAAACAGAAAAACTGAAAATGATACCCAGATAATGCCATTCAGGTGGCCACCCCAAAATATTGCTGAAATTTATGGCAATCAGAACACTGACGACCAAGGCAAAGGTAGCACTGCATGCATCAAGTAAAAAAGAAAATCGCAACACTCGTTGAAAAAGGGGAAGATCTTTATTTTGATAGGGTTTAAGGCCGTAATGCAAGACAGTCTGCCATGATTGAAATTCTGCCACATCGCCCACAAGCTGGCCAAAAGCGTATATAAGAACCAGAAAACCGTATCCTTTATCGCCAATGAGTCGGGTTGTTAAATAAATTTGGGCTAAACCAAGAGGAACATTGATGATCTTTCCGCTTAATAATTTTAATACGTTATATCCTGACCGCCTTAAACTGCCTCTATAGGAAGGGATTTTATTCTTTGGCACTCTTTATTCCATAGTTTCAAGTAAACAGATTTTGTTATTTTCAGTTTTTCAGGGCATTAAAGAGATAATGCCTTAGCAATTTTTTTTTAAGTTAAAATATATAGTAACTTTTTTTAGAAAAATAAAAGGCTAAATCATATCATTTACCGTAATAATATGCCAATGTTCACGTGTTTTTTCTATCAGAGTAATGGAAAGGTTATAAATGGCAAAGGATAATGCTGAATTAACCGGGATTTTTGAAGCATAGGCAAGGGCAGCCCGAATAGCCCCGCCATGAGATATGACAATAATATCTTTATTTGTGTATATTCTGCTAAATTCCTCCATTTTGCAACTGACTCTTTGATGGACATCATTCATGTTTTCACCTTTAGGTGGAGTTTCTTCGGCTGAGAAGGGCCAAAAAGGGTGCGCAGAAAATTTTCGGTGTTTTTCAACTGTAACATGTGATAGACCCTGCCAGGCTCCAAGATTCTGTTCCAGAAAAGCATTTTCGATTTGTAAATTCTCAGATCCATAACCCGCCTTTTGAATTTGTAAGGCCGTATCTCTTGTACGGGACAGGCTGGTAATGAACCAAAGTTGTGTCTTGGGTAATTTCTTGGCCAGAAACTGATAGTATGTTTGTTGTTTTTTTAAATGTGTAGGACAGATTGGAACATCTTTAGTGCCATAAAGATAAGAACGGTCCTTTTCATTAACAATTGCATGACGAATAAACCAGAAACGTGTCGTATCACCAATAGAATCAGGATGGTCTATGAAACTAAAATTATTGTTAGACATAAGCAATGATATACTTTATATAGTCAAAAAATATGGGTATTTATATCATAAATTGCAAATTGGTTTGATTTAATTATTATAAATTTTTAAGATATTTTGAAGATATTCAATAAATTTATAATATAAAATACAAAAAAATTATTTAAGGTACATTAATAATGTTGATTTTAGTCACTGGAGGATGTGGTTTTATTGGTTCAGCTGTGATTCGACATCTTATAAAAAATACGCAGCATGAAGTGGTTAATATCGATATCCTAACGTATTCGGCTTCTCTTGATAATGTGGCAGAAATAGCCGGAAATAGCCGGTATTCTTTTTGCAAAACTGATATTACTGATTTTATTTCATTAAAAAAAATATTTAACCAATTCAAGCCTGATGCAGTAATGCACCTGGCTGCAGAATCTCATGTAGATCGTTCGATTGATGGGCCTGAAGTGTTTATTCGGACCAATATTCATGGAACATATTGTTTATTACAGGCTGCTTATGAATATTGGAGAGCAATGTCAGTAGATAGACAAAGAAAATTCCGTTTCCATCACATTTCAACAGATGAAGTTTTTGGCGCTTTACAGTCTGGAGATCCCCCATTTACAGAACAAACTCCCTATGATCCGCGCAGTCCTTATTCTGCTTCAAAAGCAGCTTCAGATCATCTGGTTAGGGCTTGGTTTCATACATATGGACTTCCAACTTTTGTGACAAACACAACAAATAATTATGGCATTTGGCATTTTCCAGAAAAGTTAATCCCGTTAATGATTATCAATGCCTTGGAAGGCAAGGCTCTACCAGTTTATGGTAAGGGAGATAATATAAGAGACTGGCTGTATGTTGAAGATCATGCTGAAGCGCTTGTAAAAGCTATAGAGCTTGGAATTCCGGGAGAAACTTATGCAATTGGTGCCCAACAACCCAGAACTAATCTGGAGGTTGTGCAAACGATTTGTCATATTCTTGATGAACTGAAGCCTGATCCTCAGGGAAAATATGAGCGGTTGATTCATTTTGTGACGGATCGTCCAGGTCATGATTTTAGATATGAAATAAATCCAGTCCATGCACAAACCGAATTAAAATGGAAAGCAAAACACAATTTTGAAGAAGGAATTCGTAAAACGATTCAATGGTATTTGAATCATGAGGATTGGTGGAAAAATATTCGTCAAAAACATTATGCTGGACAACGGTTGGGAATAAAACAATGACAAATCAGCATGAAAAATCAATAAAGGGTATATTACTGGCTGGTGGATCAGGTACAAGGTTATATCCTTTGACAGCTGTTTCCAGTAAACAGCTATTGCCTATATATGACAAACCCATGATTTATTATCCGCTGACAACATTAATGCTGGCAGGTATTCGGGAAATCATGATTATCTCTACCCCTCATGATATACCACAAATCAAAAGATTATTGGGAAACGGTTCTGATATTGGAATGAAATTTGACTATTGTGTTCAACCCAAACCTGAAGGTATTGCACAAGCCTTTGTTTTAGCTGAAGAGTGGTTGGATGCTTCCCCTTGTGCCCTGGTGCTGGGGGATAACTTGATCTTTGCTTCACATTTAAGTCAGCTGTTGCAAAAGGCGGTTCAACGAAAATCCGGTGCAACGATATTCAGTTATCAGGTTAGTGATCCTGAACGGTACGGTGTTGTGACATTTGATGAAAATGGCAAGGTAACCCAGATTGTAGAGAAACCGAAAGATCCTCCTTCAAACTGGGCTGTGACAGGACTGTATTTTTATGATTCAAGGGTTACAGAATATGCAAAAAAAATAAAACCATCAGTACGTGGTGAATATGAAATCACGGATTTAAATAAAATTTATTTTGAAAATGACAATTTACATGTAGAGCGTCTGGGTCGGGGTTGTGCTTGGTTGGATGCCGGTATTCCCGCCAGTTTGATGCAGGCGGGAAATTTTGTGCAAATGATTCAGGCAAGACAAGGGATTTTGGTGGGATCTCCTGCTGAGGTGGCCTACCATAGAGGATTTATTAATGCGGAGCAATTACGTGCAATTGCAAAAAAATTGAATAAAACAGACCTTGGGAGAATGTTGATGGATGTTGCAAACGAAGGTTTTAATCAAAAGTAATTAATTATTAAAAGTAAGAAATATTTGTCATGAAAATAGAAAAATTAGCCATTTCAGAAGTATTATTGATAACACCTCCTCGCTTTCAGGATAATCGTGGATTTTTTTCAGAAACCTATAATGCACAGCGATTAAAAGAAGTCGGGATTGATTTGCCTTTTGTGCAGGATAATCAAAGCCTTTCTGTTCAGAAAGGTGTGGTGAGGGGTTTGCATTGTCAGTTGGGCCCTTATGAACAAGGGAAGTTGGTAAGATGTACACAAGGTTCGATTTGGGATGTGGCTATTGATGCGCGAACGGGTTCTCCGACATATGGGAAATGGGTTGCTGCGGAATTATCAGCTGACAATTGGTCTCAATTGTGGATCCCACCAGGATTTTTACATGGTTTTTGTACGTTAACAGAAAACGTTATGGTACAATATAAATGTACAAATTTATATAATAAAGCCAGTGAGCGTGCTGTTTTATGGAATTGTAAAGAAATTGGCATTGAATGGCCAATCGCTGTAAATGATGCGATTTTATCAGAAAAAGATATGCAAAATCCATCATTTTCAGCAGCAAAGAATTGGTTTTCATATTCATAAAAGGATAAACTGGTGACAATTCTTGTAATTGGCGGGAAAAATGGACAATTGGCAGAATCTTTACGGAATTTGCATGATAAACGCTTAAAGTTCATCGGCCGTCCACAGTTTGATTTTACACAACATAATACGATATCCGGAGTTTTTGAGCAAGATAGACCTGACCTTGTTGTAAATACGGCAGCATGGACGGCTGTTGACGCGGCAGAGGATCATCGAGATGAAGCCTATTTGGTCAATAGCGATGGGCCTGCCTATTTAGCTGAATTATGTGCAGGATGTAATATTCCCATGATTCATATTTCAACAGATTATGTATTTTCTGGTGAAAAGGGGACTCCCTATGTTGAAACGGATCCAATTTCTCCCGAAACAGTATATGGGGCAAGTAAGGTTGCAGGAGAGAAGGCTATTTTACAGGCTCATCCTCATGCAATTATATTGAGGACAGCTTGGGTTTATTCGGAACACGGAAAAAATTTTGTTCGTACTATCATTAATGCGGGAGCCAAAAATCCAGCGCTTCGTGTTGTAGGGGATCAGAAGGGAAATCCAACCTGTTCTGATGATTTGGCTTGGACGATTATGAAAATAGCAGATCGGATTGTCGGTCAAAAATGGCAGGATAATTGGAGCGGTATTTATCATGCTGTTGGAACGGGTGATGCGACTTGGTATGATTTGGCTGTATATGCATTGAGACAGGCAGAGCGTTATGGACAAAAAATGCCTTCCATTACTTCTATAAAAACTGAAGATTGGCCAACTCCTGCAAAAAGACCGCAGGATTCAAGGTTGAATACGGACAAGCTTTATAAAACTTTTGCCATACGGTTACCAGATTGGCATAAAAGTGTTGATAATGTCATTAAAAAAATTTTCTCGACATAGAATTTAAATATAAAAGTCTTGATCTTGAGGGTTAAGACTTTTTATATATGCTGAATTTATTTATGTAATGTAGCATATGTTGTGGTGGCTGAGCCGTAGCAGAAATGACTGTTTCCAATTGAAGCGTTAGGGTTCGACTCAATAATGATAATGGAATGGATGAATATTTCTTGGCACCATATATTGTATCACCGATAATTGGATGTCCCATAATGGAACAATGGGCTCTGGCCTGATGGGTTCTACCCGTTTGTAAATTAAGTTCAATTAAACTGCAAGTATTATCGCCTTTCAAAAATTTCCATTTTGTCAGTGCATTCTGACCTTTATTATCTTGTATCATTTTCCATTGGCCCTTTTGTGTTATTTTTAAAAGGGGTGATGTAATGATACCGGAATATTTTTTCGGTCTACCCTGAACAATGGCCCAATAGACTTTATTTACTTTATGTTGCGCAAAACAGGCTTGGGCCTTGATTAGGGCTTGCTTGCGTAGGGCTATTAATAAACATCCAGCTGTATCCTGGTCTAAACGGTGCACTAGCCATGGCCCTTCCTTTCGTCTTGATAACAGGGGAAAAAAATTTTCGACAGAGGGAATGGAATCATTTTTATCGCTCGAATACACAGGCATTCCAGCAGGTTTGTCAATGATAATATAATAGTTATCTTGATAAAGAATTCTAAAAGGAAGCAAGGTAAAGAATCTTCCCTTTATTCTGATCTTTTAATAAGGATCTCACGTTTACCAACATGGTTGGCAGGACTGACAATCCGTTCTTTTTCCATTTGTTCAATAATTTTGGCTGCTCGATTATACCCGATGGATAAATGACGTTGAATAAATGAGGTGGAAGCCTTTCCTTCCCTTAAAACAAGATTGATTGCCTGGTTATATAATTCATCATTATTACCGCCTGAACGTCCATTATTATCTTCCACAGGGTCAACGGTAACATCTTCAACATAAATCGGCTCACCCTGTGTGCGTAAATGCTGAACAACCCGTTCAACTTCTTCATCAGAAACAAAGGGACCATGAATGCGTTCAATACGTCCACCCGCCTGCATGAATAACATGTCTCCCTGTCCCAATAATTGTTCGGCTCCTTGTTCACCAAGAATAGTTCGGCTGTCAAATTTGCTGATTACCTGAAAAGAGATACGAGTGGGGAAATTGGCCTTAATGGTCCCGGTAATTACATCAACGGAAGGACGCTGTGTTGCCATGATAACATGTATTCCGGCAGCTCGAGCCATTTGCGCAAGACGTTGAACGGCAGCTTCGATATCTTTGCCGGCCACCATCATGAGATCAGCCATTTCATCAATGACGATAACGATATAGGGAAAATGTTCAAGAGGAATTTGCTGTTCCTCAAATGTTGGTTTACCAGTTTCAGGATCAAAGCCTGTTTGTATGCGTCTTGTCATGACCTTGCTTTGATTTTTTGCATTGGTTATGCGCTGGTTATAACCATCAATATTCCTGACTCCAAGTTGGGACATAAGACGATAACGTCTTTCCATCTCCCTTACCGCCCATTTCAAGGCAGACAAGGCTTTGTGCGGATCGGTGACAACAGGGGTCAAAAGATGGGGAATACCTTCATATATAGAAAGCTCTAGCATTTTTGGATCAATTAGGATCAAACGGCATTCATCAGGGGATAGGCGATATAATAAGGATAGAATCATGGCATTAACGCCCACTGATTTCCCTGAACCGGTGGTTCCAGCAATTAATAGATGTGGCATTTTTGCAAGATTTGCATAAATTGGCTCACCAAAAATGTTTTTCCCCAAAGCCAGACATAAACGTGCAGAATTTCTGTACCAGTTTTCTGTATTAAGTAGTTCGGAAAAATATACAATTTCACGAATATTATTGGGAACCTCAATTCCGATAATATTTCTGCCTGGAACGGTGGCAATGCGCACTGATATAACGGAAAGAGAGCGGGCGATATCATCGGACAGGCCAATGACACGAGCAGACCGGATACCTGGAGCCGGTTCCAATTCATATAAAGTTACTACTGGGCCATGTAGAATATTACCTATAGTGCCTTTTACCCCGTAATCATCCAAAATGGTTTCCAGCATGCGAGCATTGGCATGAAGCATTTCAGGTGTAGGTTTATTGCTTTCGTGATTTAAATTGGGTTTTAACAGGGAAAGGGAAGGAAAGGACCAACTGTTTCCTGATTGTTCTTCAAATGAGGGAGGGTGAGATTCAGATGCATTATTGGAAGATACAAAGTGTTCCTTAAGAGGTTTATGAAGCAGGGAAAAAATGCCTTTATTTTTTATGGGCGTAGTTTCCCTTTTTTCATAAGGTTTGTCAGGTTGCCGGGTATCTCCATTTTCTATTGATTCGGTGGGTTTTGTTAATTCTCTCAGAGGTTGCTCATTTTTATTAACTGTGGTGGATACTGTTGTTTCTTGCTTTGTTATCAAGGACTGCGATGCCGGCCGATAATTATTCTGGGCATCTTCCTGATCGTCCTCCGGGTTGAAAATAGGTGTGTTGTCTGGTGCCAGTGAAGAGGGTTTCTGTTTTTTTGCATAAGGCTGAATGGCATGGGTTGTTTCCCTGACAGAATCCTGATAGGCGGGAGGGGTATAGGTTTGTTCTTCCTTCAGGATATCTGGATTGGATTTAAAAGGCGAATGGTTGTAGGTTCGTGGAGGGACATTATAAGAATTATTGATATAATGATCAGTTTCTGGTTCGGCAGGTTTAGATTTCCTGAGTAAAGTATAATAGAAAAATTGAAAGATCTTTTTGAAAAAACCTATGATTTTTTTCCATTCCTGTTTTGACAATCCCATTGTTAGAGGGATTAACAGCAAACAAAATATGGCGCTTAAAACCCAGATCAAGATTTTTCCCATAATGCCAAGTGTATCCTGAGCCGCTATCAAAGATGTTCTCGCAATCACGTAACCAATTGATCCCCCCAATCCAGGTGGAATAACAAGCGTAGGAACTTTGTTGCCTGAAAATAGCAGGATGGTAGCCACAATTAGCGCAGCCATGACTGGTATGGCAATAATCATGGCTATAAAACGGATAATTATTCCTTTTAAATATTGAAATCGTATGATGCGCCAACCCCATGCAATAAAAACGAGCACTGGGAAAAAACTGGCTATTCCAACCCATTGAATTAAAATATCTGACAAATGGGATCCAATATAACCGAGCAAGTTGCTGGGAGGCTGGTTTGACGAGGTATTGAATGAAGGGTCATAAGGATTGTAACTGATCAATGCCAGCATAAGTAACAAGGCAAATATCCATAGAATCCAGCCGCTTGCCTGTATCAGCCTTTTACTGAATGAAGATTGAAATTTTGAAGTCGTGTTTTTTCCAATTTTATTCTGGTTAGGCACAGTAATTATCCAAATCCTTACAGGGGTTTATTTATTTTTATAGGGTTATAAAACTGAAATATACCCTTGGTTATTTTCTTTTTACCCAAAATTTTAGGCATGTATTTTTGAAATTTCGTTCAGCTAACATATGATAATTATCATTTAGCATAAGATTTTCATCTTGTGCAATTTCTGTAATGATAATGGATCGGGTGGAAAGCCAATTTTTATTTTCTAGCGTCTGGAGTGTATAAGGTATAAGGTTTTTTCGATATGGGGGATCCAAGAAAACCAGGTTGCAGGGGTGTTCAGTTATTGGCAGGGCCTGATAATCACTGTAAATTACACTATTCAAATGGCAATGACAACGGGTCAAGTTTTTTTCTAAAACCTGACGAGTTGATTTATTTTTTTCACAAAAAAAACCTTTTCTTGCCCCCCTGGACAAAGCTTCAATACCCAAGGCACCCGTTCCGGCAAAAGCATCGAGAACAAGGCTGTCCTGCAAAAAATATTGTCCTCCCCATTCTGCATGTATAAGCATGTCAAATAATGTTTGTCTTACACGATCGGCCGTTGGACGGGTTTCCAGACCAGCAGGGGGGTACAAATGTGTACCCTTATATTTACCGGCAATAATTCGCATGTATCTATTTATTTCTGGATAAAGGTATGTGTTTACCCGTTTGCTCTCTAATGACTTTTCCCGAAACCTCATCAAGACTATTTTTTGGTAATGAACCCAGCTGGAAAGGTCCATAGGCAATTCGGATTAGACGATTAACTTGTAAATCAAAATGTTGCATAACACGTCTGATTTCCCGGTTACGACCTTCCTGTAATGAAACTGTAAGCCAAGCATTCATTCCTTTTTGTGAATCGATTTTGGCAATGATTGGGGAATAGTGTATTCCTTCAACTGTAATGCCATCTTTTAGCTGATCCAGTTTTGCTTGTACGATATGACCAAATACCCGGACCCGATACCGACGCACCCAGTGATTGGAGGGAAGTTCCAGCTGCCTTGCCAGGGAGCCATCGTTGGTGAGTAGTAGAAGGCCTTCACTATTTAAATCCAATCTACCTACACTGATAACACGTGGCATGTTAGGCGGGAGTGCATCGAAAACAGTGGGTCGTCCCTCTGGGTCTTTGTGGGTGGTTATCAGGCCAACAGGTTTGTGATACCGCCACAAACGAGAATGTTCTGGATAAGCAATGAGTTTTCCATTAACATAGACATTGTCGTTATTCGAGACAAAGGTGGCGGGTTGGGTGATTTGCTGTTGGTTAATAAAGACTTTACCTTCCGAAACCAGTTTCTCAGCATCTCTTCTGGATGCCACACCTGCACGTGCAAGCCATTTGGCAATGCGTTCTCCTTTTGAAAATGAGAGATTGGGAGAATCAGGATCTGTTTTGGGCATAGGTTCTGGCCTTGGCAATTAGTGCTGAAAATAATTTGCGATCAGTATAATCAACAGCAAATTCAGGATGCCATTGTACACCAACAAAAAAAAACCTTGAAGGATCTTCAATTGCTTCGATAGTGTTATCTTCGGCAAGGGCACTTGGGATCCCTTTTCCTGCAGATTTTATTCCAGATTGATGAAAAGAATTTACCATCCATTTTGTTCGTTTGGTTAAAGAATATAAACAGCTTTTTGGCTGAAGTTGAATGCAGTGACTTCCTTGATAGGGAGAATTTATTTGAATATGGGGAAGGCTTTCAGGCAATTCCGTTTGAATATTTTTATATAATTCCCCTTGGAGAAAAAAGGTCATGTGACAGGCCCCACCTGCAATGGCCAGAATGGGAATGTTTTTTTCCCAAGCATATTGAAGAAGATTTTGTTCAAAGGGATCATGATTTTTTGAAGAGTCGGAAAATTTATTTTTATAAAGGACAAGCCCATCCATTTTGTCAAGAATCATTGATAAATTCTTTTGATTGACTGGAAAAATACCCAACGGAATTCCACCTGCCTCAAGAACACTTGTTTTTAAGTTTCTGTCCAGAATATAGGAACAAATGTTGTGATTATCTGTAAAGGGAATTGTACTACTATCCAGCGTGATGCCAATCAAGGGTAAAGAAGAATTTGTCATACAAGAATCATGGAGACGGTGAATATTAAGGGGAATATATTGGATAGACGTTTTTAATAAGAAAAAGATATTTTTGTCAAAGTATCTTTTAACTAAAGATGAAAATAGTTCTTCTAATTGAAAGAATTGGTGATTTAGATGACATATTCTATATTCAAAATTTACTATAGAATTATAACATGTATTAATTTTAAGATATGATATCATTGTATCCTAAACAATCTTACTGGAGAATGGATCAGGCTCTGCATCTTGCGAGGAAAGCATATCAGCGGGGAGAGATTCCGGTTGGAGCGCTTGTTTTATCACCGGAAAACAAGATTGTTGCGCAGGCTTTTAATCAGGTAGAGGCGCATCAAAATCCTTTGGCGCATGCCGAAATGATCGTTTTGAAAAAAGCTTGTCTAAAAGTCAAGAGTAAACGGCTTATGGGATATAGTCTGGTCGTTACATTAGAACCCTGTCCTATGTGTGCCGCTGCTGCAATGCATGCTCGGATCGCAAGAATTGTATTTGGAGCATATGATTCAAAAGGTGGGGGAATAGAGCACGGGGCGCGTATATTTTCACACCAGCAAACGATGTATCATCCCGAAATAATTGGAGGTGTTCGGGAGCATGCCTGTCAAAAATTATTAAGAAATTTTTTTATGAATTTACGGTAAAAAATTTTTAATTTTTGCCATAATTGATCATCATATTATTTCTTAAATAATTAATTTTATGTAAAAATAAAGAAATTACGAGGAATTTTATGGATAAATATTCTAAAAAAAAGCAAACGGTTCTAGAGCTTATAAATCATGTTTGTGGAAAAAAAATTAAACAGGGTTTATTGGCTTCTTTAGTGCTGGGCAGTGCAGTCACAGGTTATAATTCATCCCAGGCAACAGATTTGTTAAAAGATCATTCTGATGCGATCAAGCCGGTAACCTCAACGCAAAATCTGCCTAATTTTGTAAATTTGGTTAAACAGGTCAAACCTGCCGTTGTATCTATTACTTCACGGGTTGTTGTCGGAGACAATGATGATTCAATGATGGGAAATGGATTTCCCAATGGCGATGATAATATGAATCCGTTTCCGTTTCCTTTTCCCTTTCCCATGTTTCCACAACAAATGCCCAAGCAGGTGGCTGAGGCACGTGGATCAGGATTTATCATTTCGCCTGATGGTTATATCGTAACCAATAATCATGTTGTTAAAGGGGCGAAGAAAATAACGATTGCCCTGGAGACTGGTGCGAAATATCAGGCAAAAATTATTGGAAGGGATTCAAAAACAGATTTGGCGTTGTTAAAAATCCAGTCTGAAAAACCTTTGCCATTTATCCAGCTTGGAGATTCAAATGGTATTGAACCTGGTGAATGGGTAATTGCAGTTGGAGATCCATATGGTTTGGGAGGTACCGTTACCGCAGGGATTGTATCTGCCCGGGGAAGGGATATCGGTGATACTCCTTACGATTCCTTTATCCAGGTTGATGCTCCAATCAATCGTGGAAATTCGGGAGGGCCTCTTTTTTCTCAAGATGGTAAGGTTATCGGTGTTAATACAGCAATTTTATCTCCATCAGGAGGATCAATCGGTATCGGGTTTGCCATTCCATCAAATACGGTGAAAAATGTCGTTACTCAATTGGAAAAGACAGGACATGTTACCCGTGGTTATTTAGGGGTTATGGGCCAGATGATCACACCTTCAATGGTGAAAATGTTAAAATTGCCTCCATCTGAGCATGGTATTCCACCAAAAGGGGTTTTGATTGCATCTGTTGCAAACAATAGTCCTGCTGAAAAGGCCCAACTGAAGGTTGGGGACGTCATTCTTTCTTTGAATGATAAAAAGGTTGAAAATCCGAGGGATCTTGCCAACCAGGTTGCGGCTATTACTCCAAATACAATGATTGATCTGAATATTTTGCGAAATGGCACGCGGAAAGTTGTAAAGGTTCAGGTAGGTAATCTAAACGAGGATACCAAGAGTAAAAAAACACCAGCTCCTGCTCCTGGCAGTTTGGGTGTCTCCTTATCATTATTAACCCCTGAAATAAGGCAACAGGCTGGTATTGATGAAAAAATCAAGGGGGTAATTGTTACCTCGATTAAAAACGATTCCCCAGCTGATCATGCCGGATTGCAGAACGGTGATGTCATTGTATCCGTTAATAACCAAGATGTTGATAAACCGGAAATGGCGAACCGGTTGATTAGTTCATCTCTAAAAACAGACAAAACTGTTTTATTGAGAATTTTAAGAGATGGCCAGTCCATATTTATCGCTGTCACACTCGGAGATAATGATTAAATTGCATGATTATCAGTAAGTTAAAAGCAATCGCAAAGTGTTGTTTCTTATTTATAAAGCGAAAAAAACACTTTTTAGAAATTGTTTATATTAATAATTTATAAACAACTTCCAAAAAAGTTAATTATTTATATAAAGGAAGTTATTCCCCTTTTACATTGACACAGGTTTTTCCATAAAAAGGGAAAATACCTGTGGTTTTATAATCAACAGAAGAAACTTTTGTTATGCCTGCCTTCTTTTTGGCAGAATCAATTGATGCATCTCCGCTTGCAACAATACCTAGTAGATTGTGGGCACAACTTGCACCTTTTTTTGAGGTGACAGTGTGATCAGTTGCTGAAATAGGGCCTTTTACATTACTGATTAAAGCTAGTCCCACTGGTGATTTACCACCCGCACATCCGGCTAGTAATCCCGTGGTTGCTAGTAAAAAAAACAGTTTTTTCATTATAAATCCAATAATATATTAAAATAAGTACTAAAATATGTAATTATTTATTAATAAATTAATTACGGGTTTTTAATAGCGGTTCTTTTATTGAATTTCAATCATAAATATTGCA
>NZ_JAXOQA010000002.1:0-58639 GCF_047307945.1 Commensalibacter sp. A3DC
TAAAAAAATTTTTATACATTTTTATATTTCTTATGATTATTTGCAATAGCTTCATTGCAAAAACCAATGCAAAGGATCCTTTTTTTATTCAAGAAGATCATTATGAAAACTGGTCGCTAACCAGAAATTACACTCGAACCTGGTTAACTTATACCGGACAGAATAATGATCTTGCAATAAGATTGCATCCTTACAGCTATTCATTAAGAATTTCCATTACCCTTAACAAATTACGGAGCAATCAACCCGTTATTGAACTAGATGTTGGTGATTTTACCTGTGAACTAAAGAAAGAGGAAACAGGCACTTACAAAACTGTCCTGGAACCTATTAGTACCGTTCAATTTATCAATAATCTGAAACAACAAAAAATATTCACATTAATTGTTGATGAACAAAAAAATTACACTATTCCCCTGAAGGGAATCAATAAGGCAATAAATGAAATGGAAAATTTCGCCAAAGATCATTACATTATTCTTCCCCCTCCATTTTCCTCAAAAATTGACGAATTCACGACAATGGATATACCCAATATCGTTCCTCCAGATCTATATCCCTTATTCAGACAACAGGCTGCACTGGCTAGAAAATGCAAAGAGGAAAAAAATGATAGGGAAACCTGCGAGAAAGAATATTCAACTGTTCTTGGTTTGCTAAAACAAAACAATATCTGTCAAAAAGAAAAAAATCAGTTCATGTTATCCTATAACAAATCCTCTCCAAAATCCTATCAATGGGTCAGTTGTAACGCTTCCCAGAAAGATAATGATTAAGGACTGATCCTGTATGAACAGCAATTGTTACAATTTATATTTGTAACAATTGCTGTAATTAAAAATATTTTTAAAATATTAAAAAGGCTGCACAATAACCATGATAACAATAATAATCATTAATATTGTAGGAATCTCATTCATCCAGCGATAAAATTTTTCAGAATGATGATTGTTATTTGCAGCAAATTGCCGACGCCAACGTGAACAAAACCCATGATATCCTGTTAAGATCAATAAAGCCACCAGCTTAACCACCCACCATTTTGCATGCCAATCAATGATCCCAGGAGTCAAGGCCAATAAAATTCCAAATAAAAAAGCCGCCATCATTGCAGGATTAATAATATAACGAAGCAATTTATACTCCATTATTTTAAATCTTTCATTTTCATCTGTTTCTTTGTTTACCTGACAATGATAGACAAATAACCGGGGCAAGTAAAACTGACCTGCCATCCAGGCAATAACTGAAATGACATGCAAAGCTTTTATCCACAGGACATAAGGCAATAGAGAGGACATCATTACTAATGTTCCCTGTTATGCTGAGATTGAACAATTTCCTTTATGATATCAGTAGCTTTCTGAAGAGAATCAACACGGATGACCCCTTTATAATTTGGTGCTGCTTTATTTAAATCCCTCAATAACATACAGGCCATCCCCGCATCATAGGCAGCTTTTAAACCTGTATCAGAATCCTCGATAACCAGACATTCATCAGGGTTAACCCCCTCTTTTTCAGCAGCATACAAATAAAGGTCAGGAAAAGGCTTTGAATTTCTAACCTCATAAGCAGAATGAATACGATCCTTGGGAAACCACTTCATCAATCCGGTTTTCTCAAATTTTGTTTTCATTTCCTCCTGTGAGGAATTCGAGCCGACACGATAAGGTATTTTCAAATCATGTAGGGTTTGCAGAATTGATTCAACGCCAGGAATTTTTTCCACATTGCCGAACATGCCCTCGACAACCTTTTTATGTGCTTCCTCAGCCCAGTTATCCGGTAAATTCCTTTTTGCATGCTTGGCTATCTTTTTTCCGATATCCACCATTTGCACTCCGGTAAATTCTTCACGGGCCTGTTTATCGGTTATGTTCCATCCGTATTGACGAGCTTCCTTTCCCATAATTTCTGCCACAATATGCTCACTTTCAACCAGAACACCATCGCAATCAAAAATAACCAGTTTTAAAGATCCATTAGTATGAACTGCCTGCGGTGCCTGTTGAATGACCTGTTTTATTCTATCGTCCATTCCCAATCTCCCAATTATTTCAAATTATGTACAGTGTTAACCAATTCTTCGACATGTTCAATAGGGGTTGCAGGTAATATTCCATGACCTAGGTTAAAAATATGCGGCCTGTTTTTCAATTCATGACATAAGCGATAAATTTCCTTCTGAAGCATGTTCCCGCCATATAACAGACACAAGGGATCAAGATTACCCTGGAATCCAACTGTGGGGGATACCTGACGGTTTAAAAAGGATATATCGTTATACTGATCCACTCCAACCGTATTTAAACCTGTCCGTTCAATATAGGTTAGCAGTTGTGCCCCGGCCAACCGCGGAAAACCGATAATCGGGACCAGAGGATAGACCTGTCTGATTCTGTCAATGATTTGTCGGGTGGGATCAATGACATAACGCTGAAACAGGGTTGAAGGGAGCAGACCCGCCCAACTGTCAAAAAGCATAATGGCTTCGGCACCGGCCCTTACTTGATGACAAAGATAGGTTGCTGTTGTTTCTGCAAGAAGATCAATGATCTTATCAAACAAGTCAGGATTTTGATAAATCATTTTAAACACAGTTGAAAAATCTTTCGAGGATTTACCTTCAACCATGTAACAGGCAACTGTAAAAGGCGATCCTGTAAATCCCATCAGGGTTACCGATCCAGGTGAGGCTTTTCCAATCGATTCACCATTATTAAGCAATTTATTAAGATTTTGCAGGGTGATCAGGACCGGTTCAATTTTTTCATCAATCTGTTCCGGATGGAGTTTTTTCAGATCCTCCTCCGAATGAATAGGGTGTAAAATGGGGCCTTTTCCTTCAACAAACTGTAATTTTTGTCCCATCGCCCATGGCAGGATTAAAATATCTGAAAAAAGGATGGCGGTGTCAAAAGCAAAACGTCTTATGGGTTGCAATGTTATTTCAGCGGCAAGATCAGGTGTCAGACAACGTGTAAGAAAATCTGCCTGTTCCCTTAATTTTCGAAATTCAGGTAAAAATCTTCCTGCCTGTCGCATCATCCATAAAGGGGGTGGCCATATTTTTTCCCCTTTCAGAACTTTCATCAATTTTTTTTCAGATTTTAACATTCATATTCTTTCTTTTTCGTCTTGATAAAACAGTATCAAAAATTTTTTTTTTTTTCATGTCCTTTAAAATAAAAAGAAAATTTAAATTTTTTGATGTTTGTTTATAAATCCTGTTAGTACTGTGGTACCCGTTATTTAAAAAATGTACCCCATTTTTCCAACAGAGTGTACAGTTTTTAACAGGTTGAATTCATTCAATAAATTTAGGTTATCCAGATATTGCTAAACCAAACCTGTGTACAACTCACTGAAAAATAAAAAAGGGTACAATCCCCGGTACTCAGTACCTGACTGTTTTTCTTGAAATTTAATCCCCATGTACCTCATTGTACCCCAATCATAAAATCAGATGAAAAATTGTCGGAATCGATTTGGAAAAACCGAGAATAAAATTCATTGTAAATACATCTTATAATAGATATTCTTTATTATGGGAAACCAAAATTTATTTTAGAAAGGGAATTTGAGATGGTAGAAAAACGACTGAATTATTTTAAGGCCGCTCCTGAAATGATGAAGGCCATGTGGAATTTGGAAGAGGCTTCAAAAAAGTCAATTCTTCCCGTTTCATTGAGGGAATTGGTAAAGATAAGGGCTTCCCAGATTAATGGCTGCGCTTTCTGTATTGATATGCATACCAGGGATGCCCTGGCTGCAGGCGAGGATTTGAAACGGATCTTGACCCTCAGTGCCTGGCGGGAGACATCCTATTTCAATGAACGGGAACAGGCAGCCTTATTATGGACGGAAACACTGACGCTTGTATCGGAAAAACATGCCCCTGATGAAATTTACAGTCAGGTCAGAAAACATTTTGATGATCAGGAAATTGTCGAGTTGACGGTTACCATTAATGTTATCAATGCCTGGAACCGTTTTGCGATAGCTTTTGCGACCAAACCTGAATAATTGATTGAAATCCGGGATGTTTGTTGTTGGTTCAATCAATAATTGCTGTTCGGATGATAGATATTTTCGGATTTTGTTTTGAATATCTTTCCTGAAGTGGAGATTTATCAAAGAAAGCCGGAATATTGTCTGAATTTTCCATCATTTGATAAAAATTAAAAGTTACCATTTTTAACTTGCCATCTACAGGTTTAACCGTTATATATTTTTTTCAAAAGGGGCCATAGCTCAGTTGGGAGAGCGTCTGAATGGCATTCAGAAGGTCAGGGGTTCGATTCCCCTTGGCTCCACCATTTAAATAGGTTGGATATTGCCAATTCCTGACAGATACCTTGTTTTTCCCAAAAAATACATATTTACCTATCATATTCTTGCCAGTTCATGACAGACTATGTGATAAAAAGTGGGTACAAAAATGGGTACAATATTTTGAATTATTAAATTCGCTTTCTTAATAGACAAGTTTCAACGATAATATTCTATCTTTATAACAATTGGTTTCGGAATGATATATGAGGATTGTTCCTTGAATATCATTTCTGTTGACTGTTACAGTTTCAGTTTAGGCAAGGCATTGACAATTTTACTTGTTGCCAGACTGACAGTGATGACACGAAGAAAGAGTTCAAGCGGATATTTCGGATCATGCATGGTTTCAATGGCCCAGTCGTTGGCATCATTGGTAATGGCCTGATCGGGATAGGCGGCCTGAAAATGTTTTAGGGCATCATTGGAGATGGCGTCTCGTCTTTTGGGTGTTTCCTTTTCCAACAAATCATTTTCACGGGGGGAAATGTCGTAGAGATATAGAGGAAAACACTGACCGTTGGCTTGTAATTGTACATCTGGAATAACATTACATATTATACAGCTGAATTTTTTTGTAACTCCCAAACCTGTAACACAAATAACTCGATTATCAGTCTGTGTAGTTGGAAAAATCTGTGGCATTTGACCAGTACGATGATTAAATATAGAGTCAAAATATAAATATTGTTTTGAAAAAGGGCGATATAAAGCATAATAAATATTTTTAATATTTAATGAATAAGTAATATTTTTTGTCACTTTTTGTAATAAGCTACTTGACCAACTAATTTTGGTTGAATCTTTAATAACAAAATCTTCAATTTTACTAAATTTTTCTGAGGCTTGATAACGTTTAACTTCATTATTAAAAGTATTAATTAATTGATTTATGTTTTTTTGTAATACAATTTTGGAAGCATTATAAGACCATGGATCACGAGCACTTTCTAATCCACGAGAATAGTTGTCAAATATACTTATAGTCTGCCTATCTTTTTTATCACCCATGGAGATATAGGTATTGAAATCTGGATCGCGCTGATTGATCCAGTCATTGAACCGGTCAGGAACAATATTGATCCAGCCATTGTGTCGGGTGATTCCATCGATATTGCCGAATTTCCGTATTGTTTCCAGTTTTTGCTGACGGGTGAGGTAATCGCCAATATCATGAAAATATATTTGTCCCCTCTGGTTTTGATTGGGGTTTTTAACCAGAATTGAAATGGCAATGGGGGCACGACTGCCTGAACCAAAAATTTGTCCTCCTTCTTTTCGTGCTGTTTCACTTGCAGTTCTTGTATTACCGCGTAAATGAAAAATATAAAGGCTGGTGAATTCTTCAGCCAGACATTTTCTCAAACCATCACCAGTGTTGCTGTCGATAAAGCTGGCATTGCTGACAAATCCGAGAACACCGCATTCCATGATTCGATCCGATGCCCAGCGGATGGCCCTTATGTAACTGTCATACAACGCGTTTTTATTGGTTGCCGTTGAATATTTGGCATAGGTTTCACGAATTTTTTCATCCAGGTCTGGATAGGAAAGATTTGCATTATTGTCATTGGCGGATTCCTGCCCAGCGGAATAGGGCGGATTGCTCATGATAACCTGAATGTCAAGCGCCTGCTGACGGGAAACCCGTTCATTGTTTTCCCTTAGCAGGATATCCTTTCCGATATCCTTTTGCCTGCCTTTCGCCATTTCGAACGTGTCGGTCAGACAGATTCCGGCAAAGGATGTATATCCCCCTTCTTTCTTTTCTGTTTTGCCAGTATCGTTTTGTTGCGTCATTATACTGTGATAGGTTGATTCAATATTGATCGTGGCAATATAATAGGCCAGCAGGACAATCTCATTGGCATGGATTTCACGTTTATATTTGTGGGGTAGTTTGTCCTTTGTGATAATGCCGCTTTGCAGCATCCTTGTGATGAAGGTTCCGGTACCTGCAAAGGGTTCAAGAATATGGACATTGGGTTCGGCGAGACTGCTTCCAAATTCGGTTTTCAGGACATGCTCGATGCTGTGGATGATGAAATCCACCACCTCAACCGGTGTGTAGACAATTCCCAACCTTTCGGTCATGCGGGGAAAGGCATTGCGAAAGAATTTGTCATATAGCTCGATGATGATGCGCTGTCTGCCCTGTGCGCTGTCAATGCCCGTGGCACGCATTTTTACGGATTCGTAAAAGGCCTGCAGGGTTGCACGTTCCCTGTCCAGTTTCTCCCTGTCCAGCTGTTCAAGGATTTTCTGCATTCCCTTTGAGATGGGATTGTGCTCGGTAAACCGGTAATGTCCGAACAGGGCGTCAAAGACAGGTTTTGTGACCATATGCTGGGCCAGCATTTCAATGATTTCATGATCATCGAGATTTGGGTTGATATCATTCCGCAACTCTTTGGCAAATTCGTTGAAAAGATGAATGGCCTGATGATTTTTCGGGTTGTCCAGAATGTGCTGGATGCGATCGATATGGGTTTGGGCAATTTTGGCGACATCATTTGCCCAGTCCTCCCAGTGATGCCGGTTTCCACATTTTTTAACGATTTTGGCATAGAGAGCCCGTTCAATTTCCCCAACCTCGAAGACCAGGTCTCCCTGCCGGTTCGATGAGGGTTGGGAAGCCTGGCCAATAATATGGCTTTTCCTCGCCCTTGCGGCTATTTCCTGAGATCTGGTTTGCTTTTGTCTTTTGGGGCCGATCTTGTCGGCAACAGCGATCACCTCTATTCTTGAGGGGGCCTTTCCATTGAATTCCAGCTTGTTGATGGTTGCGTCAAAACGGTCATCATGGGAACGGAGGGCATTTAGAACCTGCCATACAACACGATAGGTCTGATTGTCATCCAGTGCCTTTTCAGGCTCAATGCCTGCCGGTATGACAATGGGCAGTATGACATATCCCAATTTTTTCCCGGGTGCCTTGCGCATAACCCGGCCAACGGATTGAACCACGTCCACCTGGGATGAACGGGCTGTCAGGAAAAGAACGGCATCCAGTGCCGGAACATCTACCCCTTCGGACAGGCACCGGACATTTGACAGTATGCGACAGGTATTTTCTGGTATTTCGGATTTCAGCCATTCCAGTTTCGTTTCCTTTTCCCCCGCATTCATTCCCCCATCAATATGTTCTGCCTCGCAAGTCATGCTCAAGGCCCTGTCCGGAAATGCGTCAGGATTTTCTTTTGAACGTTCTTCGGTTTCGTGATGTTGATATTGTTCAACAACCTTGCCAAACATCTCGGCGATTAGTTTGGAACTGACTTTGTGTGTCCTGCCCTTATAGGTTGCCTCAATGACCTGGCAAAAGGCAACGGCGCGTTGCATGGGATCCGCCGAATTATCGGGATTTTCATACAGACCCTGTTTAGACAGGGCTTTCCAGCAACCAACGATTTTTGCCGCATCATCAACCTTCAAGGCATTATCCTGATCCTTCAGCAATTCTTGCAGGCGTCTGTTGATGTGGCTTTCCTCCACGGCCAGAACGATGACTTTGTAATCAACCAGCAAGTTCCGTGATACCGCCTGGGAAAATGTGATGACATATAAATCCTCACCATAGATAGCCGGATCATCCATTGAATAGACGACAATAGATTCATCCCTGGCCTTTTTCTTGCTGGCTTCGGCATAAATCCGGGGGGTTGCGGTCATGTATAAACGTTTTTTTCCAAGAATATATTCATTGTCATGAATTCTGACAAATGCGGATTCATCATCCCCCTCATAGGTTGCACCCGTCGTACGGTGCGCTTCATCACAGATGACCAGATCGAATGCCGGAATGGCGTTTTCACCCTGTTGCGCCTGGTTAAGAACCTCGATGGAATGATAGGTTGAAAAAATGACCGTCATGGCTTCGGGATTATTATCAAGGGCCACGTGAAACGCTTTTTTCAAACTTTCGGCATGGGTTGTTGCCGGATATTGCAAATCACTGATTCCCGCAATGACACGGTCATCCTCCCTGGCATGTTTCTTGCCTACATCACTGTCTGAACATACCGCGAAACTGTTTATTTCAATGGCACTCTCTTGCGTCCATTCTGTAAGGCTCTGACTGAGCAGGGAAAGGCTTGGAACCAGAAATAATACGGTTTTCCCCTTACCTGCCATGGTCTCGGCAATTTTTAGCGAGGTAAATGTTTTTCCTGTACCACATGCCATGATCAGTTTGCCGCGATCCGCGGTTTTCAGGCCGTGTTGCACGGCTTCCAGGGCGGACGCCTGATGATCAAGCAGCTTTTTCTTGGGTTTTAAAACCGGTTTTTCTTCATGCAAGTATTTTGACCAGTCAATAACACTCTGTTCCAAGTGATGCAGATCGATCTTGCTGACCGGGGGATTCTGGTTTTCCAGGGCATTTTCAGCATTTTCTGTCCATTTGTCAGTCGTGGATATGATATAGCGATAGGTAAAATATTTCTTGCCCGAAGCGGTAAAGAAGCTGTCTATGTCATTTTTGCTGATTGTCCTGTCCGGATCATAGTTTTTGCATTGAAAGGCATGAAGTTCATTATTCAAAGTGACCCCGACCAAATCAATACCCGTATCCTTTTTATCCGTGATGTTCAGGATCTTTCCATAACAGGACACCCAGTCAGAATAGGGTAAAATATCTTTGTATTTATTTTTATAAGCCGGTTCAGTTTTGAAATACTTGATCATCAGGTTTTCAAAACTGGTTCCCTTATCCCGTTCCGTTTGCGTTGCATGACGGAATTGTTCCAGTAAATTCTGTAATGCCGAGGTCATTTTAAATGATGAATACTAAAAAGAAATTAACAAATAATCAAAATTATTAAATTTTCTTACCTTTTTGAAATAACATTGTTGGTAAATATCGTTCCATTCCATCAAATTATTTTGATAAATCAATTAATTTATTAATAATCGGTCAATTGATTATGATTCGCATTGTCTAAAATATTTATTAATTATTTCAATTGGTTATATAATATGTTTTAATACAGAACATAATTTCATTCACAATGATCCTGCAATATTAGGTACAATCATCTCAAGGGGTTCAGTCATGACAAATATATGGATGCATATTGGTATTGGTTCTTTTCAGCGTGCCCATCAGGCATGGTATCTTCATCGTTTGTTACAGGAAAATACCAGGGAAAAATGGATTGTGGCGGCTGGGGGGATACGCAAGGATACGGCTCCGTTGTTGGACGCCCTGTCAAAACAGGATGGTCAGTATATATTGGAAACCGTCACCCCAAAAGGTGAACGAGATTATGAAAAAATCACATCTATTCAAAAAATCCTGCCCTATGATGATAAAATGCAAGGCCTTGTTGAACAGGGGATCAGGCCTGAAACAAAAATTATTGCTTTTACCGTTACAGAAGGTGGATATTACCTGGATACCAATCATCAGCTTGATAAGAGCAGCAGGGATATCCAGTCTGAACTCAAGGGTGAAATCTGCACGATTTATGGTGCCTTAAAGGCAATTCTAAAGGAAAGAATTAGAAAGGGTGGCCAACCTGTCACCCTGTTAAGTTGTGATAATTTACGTCACAATGGGGAACGTTTCAGAAACGGGTTTATCGAATTCCTGAAACTGTCTCGGGAAGACCAGTTGCTGGAATGGGTAAGGAAAAACACTTCCTCTCCAAATACTATGGTGGATCGTATCACCCCCCGTCCCTCAGCCGATTTACCGGAACGGGTATATGGGGCCACGCATTTCAGGGATGCCGCCCCCGTTATGGCAGAATCATTCATTCAATGGGTTATCGAGGATCATTTTATCGATGGTCGCCCCGAACTTGAGAAAGTCGGGGTTGAAATGGTAAAATCGGTTGATCCATGGGAAGAGGCAAAAATTCGTATCCTGAATTCAAGTCACAGTTGTGTCGCTTGGGCGGGAACCTTGGCAGGGCTCTCCTTTATTCATGAGGATGTGGCCAATGCTGAGATCAGGAAAATGGCATGGAATTATGTTACAGAGGACGTTATCCCTTGTCTGACACCAAGTCCCCTTGATTTGGCCAGATACAGGGATGTTGTATTGGATCGTTTTAGTAATCCGTATATAAAAGATACGAATCAACGCGTGGCTGCAGACAGTTTTTCCAAAATCCCGGGGTTTATTACACCCACCTTAACCGAATGTTACGATCGGGGTAAAACACCTGATGCAACTGCCGTTTTACCGGCATTATTTTTTGTTTTCCTGGAAAATTATGTAAAGGATCTAATTCCCTATCAATATCAAGATGGTATTATGGATCAGCAAGCTGTTCACGAAATGTTCAAGGCAGGGGACCCCGTTGCGGAATATGCGGGAGACAAAATGCTGTTCGGGAAATTGGCAGGCAAACCAGAATTTGTAAAATTATTACACAACAAAATTAATTATTTGAGAGGTTGGCAGAAAAAAGTTAATAATTAGTTATGAAACCCTTAACCAGCATTAAAGCCTGTTGAGTGTCAATTACACCAGAATTGAGGGTTATTTTAATGAATTTAATTTTGTGAAGTTGATAATTTTATGAAAATTGGTATTGCAATAACTACATTTAACCGGATTGAATATTTAATAGAACAAATACGCCTGATCCAAAAGTTTTCCTTGAATGAATATGAACTGATTGTATGTGACGATGGTTCAACAGATGAAACGGTTGATGTTTTAAACAGGGAAAAAATAAATTACATCACGGGAAAGAACAAGGGTATCGCCTGGAATAAAAACAGGGGGATTTACTACTTGGCCAACTATACGCAAGCCGATATGTTTATTTTACTGGATGATGATATTTTCCCAACGATGTATGGATGGGATGTGGAATGGGCAAAGGCAGCCCAAATTCATGGACATGTCACCTTTGTCGTTCCAGAATGGAAGGACAAATTGCTTTATGGTGATTGTAATGCGCAGAATCCGGGCATATCCCCACTAATTGCGGGTTCATGTATCACGGTCAGCAGGGAGGCTTTTCCCCTGGTCGGTTATATGGATAACCGTTTTGGGCGTTATGGACATGAACATACGGATTATTCAACAAGATATGTTAAATCTGGATTTGGGGGAATTATCAGGGAAGATAATTCCATCGTTTATGCGGTTATGGATAGTGGATTAAAATTGATGCCCATTCCCTCAACAGGTTCCCCAGAAGAAGCAAGAAATAATGAAAAAACGTTAAATGACCTAAAAGAGGAGCCGCTTTTCCGGTACCCCTGGTTTTCACGAAATCAAAAACAGGAATTCCTGAATGATTTAAAAGATAAAAGTCAAATAGTTCATTTAAAAGAATGGGACATTATTCGTGAATTTGATCAGGATTTTTATCTGGAAACCTATCCTGATGTGAAAGCGGCAGGTATTAACCCTGTTCAGCATTATATTCTTTATGGATGTAAAGAAAATCGAAAAATTAAACCAGAATAATGAAACGTATTTATTATCTTCTATTGGAATTTTAAAAGTTAATAATTAATTAATAAATGAGGTGCTTATAAAGTAAATAAATTTTTTTTATTTGTTAAATTTTTTATTTGCTTAATCGACGAATAATCTAGATTGGGTGACTATGAAAAAAAAACAAGATTTATTAATCAGTATTGATGGTGGAGCCACTAAATCCATCATACAAATTTTTACAGCTGATGGAAAATTTTTATTAGAAAATAAAGGGGGGCCAGCGAATATTGCGAGTAACACGCAAGAAAGCTGGTTTTCTATTAAAGAAACTCTGGATAACAGTTTAAAACAATTGGATATTACACCAGAGGATGTTAATTTATATGGAGGTGCTGGTCTGGCCGGTGCAGAGGTTCCTGTTGCCCGTGAAAATTTTAGGAAATTATGCACAGGTTTTGAAAAATTTATTTTTGAAACAGATGCTCATACATCATGTCTAGGTGCGCATAAAGGTAAAAATGGCGCGGTTATTGCCATTGGAACAGGGACAGTGGCCTATGCCATTTTCAATGATAAACATAAAAAATTAAGCGGCTGGGGTTTTCCGCAGGATGATCAGGGAGGTGGAGCCTGGCTGGGATTGCAATTGATATCTGACATGTTGCAACGTATAGAGGGACGTAAGCCGGAAACCGATTTAAGCAGAAAATTATATAACCATTTAAAGCGGCAGGGAGAGGATCCAATGTTGTGGGCAGTAAGAGCGCAACCACAAAAATTTGGTTCTTTGGTTCCATGGCTGATTGAGCAAGCGGAAACTGGATGTTCTGACGCAAGTTTATTCTTGGATAAAGCAGCGGAAATTATATCTGATTTGGCTTTGGCATTACTAAAAGACGAATATGCGGATCTTCCTCTGTGTTTATTAGGGGGACTGGCAAATATTTTCTTATCTCGATTATCTCCAAAAGTGCGTGAACATATTATTCCTGCTCAAGGTCAATCTTTAGATGGTGCCTATTATCTGGCGCTTCAAGCATATAAAAATAAGGAAGTACATTAATGGAAGTCATTATTCGCCCAGATGCAGAGAAAACAGCACAGTTGGCGGCAACTTTTATTGCCCAGAAAATCAAAGAAAAACAAAAGATTGTTTTAGGACTGGCAACGGGTCGAACCATGGAACGGATTTATGCAATTTTGGTCCAGATGCATAAAAATGAAGGGCTGGACTTTTCCGGATGTCATTCTTTCAATCTAGATGAATATATTGGTTTGTCCGCAGAAGACCCCAATTCTTATCGTAGCTATATGGATTATCATTTATTCAGGCATGTGAATATTGATTTGAAAAATACACATGTTCCAAACGGTATGGCACAGGATGTGCATTCTGAAGGTAAACGTTATGAAAAAGAAATTCGTAAAGTGGGCGGAATAGATCTTCAATTGTTAGGTATTGGTGAAACCGGTCATATTGGTTTTAATGAACCCTTGTCCGCGTTAATGTCACGAACCAGGGATAAAAGCTTAACCCCTCATACACGTCAACAAAATGCAGAAATGTTTGGAGGAGATCCGGAAAAGGTTCCCAGTCGTGCAATGACCATGGGTGTTGGTACGATTTTGGAAGCGCGGTCAATCCTATTGGTTGCCTTAGGAGAAAGCAAAGCATCAATTTTAGCAAAGGCAGTTGAGGGACCTATCACTTCGATGATTAGTGCGTCTGCACTACAACTTCATTCTGCATGTAGGATTCTGGTTGATGAAGCGGCAGCCTCTCAATTGTCAGGTCGCCAATATTATGATTGGGTTTTCCAAAACGAACCTGAATATGCCCAATATCGTTAAAAATAACAATTCAAGGCGTGGATAAAAGGAAAATATATGTCTAATCAGATATCGCCTAATGTTCCTCAGAATACGACAAAACCTCTTATTATTGTAGGTGTTCTTTTTTTTGTTATTGGATTTTTTACTTGGATTAATAGCCCTCTAATCCCTTTTGTAAAAGTTGCTTTTTCGCTTGATGATTTCAATGCTTTTTTTGTTTTATCTGCTTTTTACATATCCTTTTTTGTTTTTTCACTTCCCGCCTCATGGGTGTTAAAAAAGACAGGCATGAAAAATGGCTTGTGTATTGCATTGATTGTCATGGCAATAGGTGCATTAATTTTTGGTCAGTTTATAAAATCTCATTGGTATACTGGGGTTTTAATAGGTTTATTTATTATTGGGGTTGGATTGTCGTGTCTACAAACCGCTGTAAATCCTTATGTTAGTATTTTGGGGCCTATTGAAAAAGGTGCCCAAAGGCAGGCAATAATGGGTATTTGCAATAAGGGTGCTGGTATTCTTGCCCCTGTAATCTTTGGAATGTTTGTTACAAATATCAGTGGCATCCAGGAACGTATTGATGCCGCCAAATCCATTAGTGAGAAAACGCAAATTATATCTGTTTTTGCTGATAAAGTTTATTATCCATATATGGGAATGGCATTGATTTTGCTTTTGGTTGCTTTTGGAATTTATCGTTCGACTTTACCAGAAATCAACAATGAAGATGATGGACAGCAAAAAGGAAACAGTGGTGGAATTCCTACCTCTCCTCGTTTATGGTTTGGTGTTTTGTGTATCTTCACCTATGTAGGTATGGAAGTTTTGGCTGGAAGTGCCATCGGTACTTATGGATCAGATTTTCATATTTCTCTCGATATTACCAAGTTTTTTTCTTCTTTTACCCTTTCTGCAATGTTGGCTGGTTATTTTGCAGGAATTATTATTACCCCTAAAATTCTTTCTCAAGAAAGTTATCTGGTTGTATCCAATGTTTTAGGCATTATTTTTGCTATTGGTGCATGGTTGACCACCGGATATATTTCAATTACTTTTATCGCTCTATTGGGATTTGCCAATTCAATGATGTGGCCCGCTATTTTTCCAATTGCCATACGTGGTTTGGGTGAACGAACAGCTAGTGGTGCAGCTTTAATGGTAATGGGGATTTGTGGAGGTGCTGTTATTCCGCAAATTTACAGTTATTATACGAAATTTATTGATTTTCAAACGGTTTTTGCAAGTATAGCCATTATTTGTTACACGATTATGGGTTTATATGGCATTTATGGTTATTTTGACCTGAAAAGAAGCAAAGCATCTCGACCTGTCATTATTAATGAGGGTGCATAGGGATGACCAATTTACAAGGACGTATTGTATTACGTGATCGGGTTGTTACAGGTAATATATCTTTTGGTGAGATAATTTCTGATATAGAGGTTGAAAATTTATCCAATAAAGATCCACAATATTATATTCTGCCGGGTTTTATTGATGGTCATGTTCATGGTGGAGATGGCGCGGATACAATGGATGGTGCGGAGGCAATTGAAAGGCTTTCAAGATTTCATATGCATCATGGCACGACAACCATTCTACCAACAACCATAACACGGCCATGGAAAGAAATTCTTGATTCACTTCGGGCAGTTAAAGAGGTGCGACAAAAGGGATTGGCGGATCTTCCCGATATTCGAGGTGCCCATTTGGAAGGTCCTTTTATCAGTAGTAAAAAACTGGGTGCCCAGCCTCCATTTAATATCATGCCAAAGGCAGAAGTGCTTCAGGAAATGATAGATCTGGATATTGTCAGAGTCATTACCATTGCCCCTGAAGTTGAATATATTGAACAGGCTGTTCCTTTATTAACCAAGGCTGGAATTCGTGTCAGTTTGGGACATACGGCATGCAGCTATAGCCAAGCCCAACATGCTTTGCAAATAACTCATACACATCATGGTGTTGTGGGGGGAACCCATTTATTTAATGCAATGGGTGGGATTGAAGGACGCGCTCCAGGTCTTGCCGGGGCCATATTAGATGATGATAAGGCATACGCTGAGATGATTTTTGATACCCATCATGTTCATCCTGTCAATTTTCGATTGGCACATCGTCAAAAACCCGATCATTTGCTGTTTGTGACAGATGCGATGCGTGGAGCTGGAATGCCTGAGGGTGAAAGTGAATTGGGTGGACAGAAAGTGATCATTAAAAATGGTTGTGTGATGGGAATGAATGGACATCTTGCAGGAAGTGTCCTAACGCTTGATCAAGCCTTTCGTAACGCTTTGGTTCATGGGGCAACAATACCGGAAGCGACACGTTTGGTAAGTACAAATGCAGCCCAATATCAGGGATTGACTGATCGTGGTGAGATCGCACTTGGAAAAAGGGCAGATTTTGTTGTGATGAATGCCAATATGCAGGTTGAACAGGTTTGGATTGCAGGCAAAAGAAGAGTCTAGCTACAAATTGGGTTTAAATTCTGATATGGAGCCTAACCTTGTTTGAGGTTAGGTTTTTTTATTTGATATTTGATGAGAGAATGGAGGTAAATAATTTGTTCTGAAATTATCTGAAACATAGTATTATAAAACAGTAAATACATTCAAAAGGGGTAAAACTTGAATAAATATTTTGTTAATATTGGAATATTATTATCGGTTTTTACCCTGTCCAATTGCCAGGCGGCCAATAAAAGTAATCATAAAACCTCATTTCCCGCCCAAAAAATAGGGATGCCCAATCCCGCCTCTGTTTATTGTCTAAAGTTGAAGGGAAAGCTGATCAAAAAACAAAATAATCTTGGAGAATATAATGATTGTCTTTTACCTGGTGGACAGGTTATTGAGGAATGGACATTATTTCGCAGAGACCATTCCGTTAAGAATTAGGAAACCAATGGTATTTATGAAACATTCTTGATTAATATCGATTCCATTATCTTGAATATTTGAAAGTCTATAGAATGATTTATGTACGTAAGGCAAATGCAAGAGGGCATGCCAACCGTGGCTGGCTTGAAACCTATCACAGTTTTTCGTTTGCAAATTACTATGATCCGGATTTTATGGGGTTTTCAGATTTAAGGGTAATTAATGAAGATCGTGTACAGGTGGGTAAAGGGTTTGGTCAGCACCCACACAAGAATATGGAAATTCTTTCCTATGTATTGGAAGGAACCATTGAACATCAAGATAGTATGGGTTGTAGGGAACGGGTAAAAGCCGGCGAGTTTCAGATCATGAGTGCCGGTACCGGAATTCATCATTCAGAATATAATCCCTCTGATCAGGAAACGTTACATTTTTATCAGATATGGATTAAACCAAATGAAATAAATATTAAGCCACGGTATGAAACAAGATATTTTCCTGAGGTTGAGGGTAGGCAACTCATTTTATCATCAGACGCACGTGAAAATTCCCTAAAGATTTACCAAGACATGAATCTTTGGCGTTGGCGATTTAAGGCACAAGAAGATCATGAATATACAATTTTAAAAAGATACGGAAATGTATGGATTCAAGTTGTTACTGGTGAATTGAGAGTAAATGGACAATTGATTCAAACAAGTGATGGCGTTGCTGTTTTTGATGAGGAAAATATTCAGATCACAACAGTTAAAGCTGCTGAAATATTGCTTTTTGAATTATTGTAAATGTTTGTAACCCATTAAAACAAATCCAAAAAAGGATTTGCTTTTTTATCTAAGTGTGTAATGTTACCTTTTCAGAAATACTATCCGGTTTAAACCCAAGAATTTTACCGAAAAAAGCTAGCTCCAGCTCAAGAACCCTTTTTACGGTTGCCTCTTGTTTAAATCCATGTCCTTCTTCTTTAAATGTATAATATGCATGGGGAATATGGTTGTTTTTTAAAACTTTAATAATATTTTCTGCCTGTGATGGAGGGACCACCATATCTTTAAGGCCTTGAAAAAGAATAAGGGGACATGCAATTTGATGAATATGGGTCAAAGGGGAGCGTTCATGATAAAGCTCTTTTTCTTCTGGATAAGATCCGATAAGACCATTTAAATAGTTGGATTCAAATTTATGTGTTTCCTCGGCTAGGGCTGTTAAATCCCCCACACCATATAAACATGATCCTGCAGCAAAAATCTTGGACTTGACTAGGGCTGATAATACGGTAAAGCCTCCTGCGCTACTGCCTTTTATGACGATTTTTTTTGGGTCAACCTTTTGTTGCTTGATTAGATAGTTACAGGCATCAATACAATCCTGGACATCCAGGATTCCCCATTTTTTTTGTAATGCATTCCGGTAGGTTTTTCCAAAACCCGTAGATCCTCGATAATTAACATCAACAACCGCGAAACCTCGACTGGTCCAGAATTGTATCTTTGGATTGTAACTGTTAACAGTTTGACCTGTTGGTCCACCATGAGCAATGACCATCAAGGGAGGTAATTCATTTTTATTTGGTTGAAAATACCGATTGGTTGGTGGATAGAAAAAACCATAAGCATATTGATGGTCCTGTGTTGGGAAACATATAGTATGTCCAATGGAAATGTCTTCCTTGTGTATATGAACTAGACTTGATATTTGAATAACCTGTTTATTGTGATGATTATCCTGGTAAATGATTTCCGTTGGTCGGGAAGTTGAGCAGTTTATCCAGGCAAATTCATTATTTTTTATGGGAACAGGACAGTATTCAGGTTGATCTAGGGAAATTTTTTTGATTTTATTATGACTTATGACAAATGTTTCAGGAAATCCCTGATGAATAGCCTGGACAACAAAATTATTATTTGAAACCGGATACCAGTTTTTTTGGCCAAAAATCCAATGTGGTTTACCAATTTCGGCATTCATCTGGGTAATGGCTCTTAAGTTATCAGCTTCGTCAGTGTGCAAGTTTACATGGTAAAGATTCCACCAATTTTCACGGTCACTGCAAACATAGAGCTGATTATTTTCTGTCCAGCCTGGTTCAATCAGAGATTCAATTTGTTTATTACCAGCCAAGATCCTTTTATTTTTAATCGCTTTATCCTTAATATCAAAATCTGCACAACATAAATACGTTGATTCCCATGGCATGAAAGGATGATACCATTCAATCCAGGCGAGCTTCGCTTGATCCTTTGATAATGTTGGTGTGCTATAAAAATCAGCCTTTTCATCCAGTGTTATCATTATATTTGGATTATCCAATGAAAATAGAACAAGACTGTTTTTAACATTATTTGTTAAATGATCTTCACAAACACAGAAAACATGTTTATCAATCAAGTTAAAGCTGGCAAAACGCAAGGTTTTGTCCTGATACAGACAAGTAGCCTGCCGATCTTGTGAAACAGTCCAAATCCCACCTGTATAAAGATCGCTAAAAACAATACTGTTTTTATGAACGCTATAGGATCCTCCACCATATTCATGTACCTTATTTCCAACAGAAAATGATGGTGTGGTTATATCCTTTATACCCTTGTTTTTATTCCATTGGACAAGAACGGTTCTGTTTTGTTCCTGTGGACGTCTTTCAAGCCAATATATGTTTTCCTCATCTATTTGTAATTCGGAAAAAATAACGTTCTTTCCTGCAACAGTTTCCGTTGTGAAAGGGGAGGGCCAACTTCCACAAGGGCCATTTTTTTTGAACATATTCATAACAAACTCGATAAAAATTAAATCTTTCTTAATTGGTTAGAATCGGTCATAAAGATAGTAAGATTTTTAGAAATGAAACAATATGGATTTTAAACACTGTTAGATTATATTTTACAATTTGTTCATCATTATGAATCCCATGCCTATTATATTGTTGGTCTTATCATTATGTTGGAAAGTATGGGATTAATCCTACCAGCTGAAAGCTTGCTGATTACCATATCCATTTACTGTGCCTCTCATTACAGTAGCCTCAATATTAATTATATTGCCTTATCCGCGATTGTCGGTGCGATTATGGGGGATAATTTTGGATATCTTATTGGTCGTATTGTTGGATATCCAGTATTGAAAAAATATGGTCCTAAATTCAAATTGACCCCAGATCGTCTATTATTAGGACAATATTTGTTTAGGCATCATGGGGGTAAAGCTGTTTTTTTTGGACGTTTTGTTGCCATTTTAAGGTTTTTTACGGCTTTATTGGCAGGTGCAACACATATGCATTGGAAGGATTTTTTAATCTATAACGCTTTGGGGGGTATGTGTTGGGCAGGTGCCTTTACATATACCGCATATTTCCTGGGTCAGGAATTTCTTAGACTAAAAGGGACTATAGGCCTTGTTATAGGGATTATCTTTGTTGTAGTTGCTGTTCTGGTGTTTATATTTTTACGTAATAACGAACATAGGCTTGTCAAGCGTGCAGAACAGGAACTAAAAGTTGATAATAATAAAAAATCATGATTTTTCAAATATCCAGAAAATTGGTGATCTTCCAGCCTTGTAGGCTTTTTGTTCGTAACGGGTTGATGGCCAGTTTTCAGGACGTTTGTTCGTTTGCATGATTTTCTTGAAATAGGGTTGATTCTCCATGGTTTCTTCAACCCATGCCTGATAGGTTGGATCATCACTTGCAATATGCCATTGTCCTTTGAGAGTTAGAATACGATGAAGCAAAGGCAGACGTTCTGGATGGACAAACCGTCTTTTTGCATGTCTCGTTTTTGGCCAAGGGTCAGGAAAAAGCAGAAAAACCTTTTCAATTGAATTTTCCGGTAATGCACGGATCAAGATACGTGCATCTTCATTCCATATCCGAAGCATATTTGGAACAGTTGCTTCTGTTTCCTTAACATCTTCCTGAACAAGATTGGATAATAGGGAACAAATTCCGTTTTCAAATACCTCACATGCAATATAACCAATATCAGAATGTATTTGGTGCTGGGCAAGGCTGTGCTCACCTCCCCCAAACCCAATTTCCAGCCATAATGCCCTGGGCTGACTTTCAAAAGCCTCAAAGGGGTGTTTGATATTTCTGGTTGGGAATTTGATTCGGGGAAGATAGTCTGAAAGAAGCCGTTTTTGTCTGTCGCGTAAAGGATGACCACGACGACGCCCGTACAAACGGTCTTTGGGTAGGGATGAATCTGTTTTGGAAAAAGGCTCTTGAGCACTTTCTCCACAAGAACCTTTTTGAATTATGGTCATATACTTAAGTTTTAACGATTAAAAGCATTTTGCAAAGCATCAACAAGATCAGTTTTTTCCCATGTAAAATCATCTTTTACCGGGTCTGGATGGCGTCCAAAATGACCGTAGGCTGAAGTTTGTTTGTATATGGGACGATTTAATCGTAAATGTTTACGGATGCCTCTTGGAGAAAGATCCATTAATTCACGTAAGACTTTTTCAAGTTTTGCTTCATCAATGTCTTTGCCTGTTCCATGTAAATCAACATAAACAGAGAGAGGATGGGAAACTCCAATCGCATATGAAATTTGCAGGGTACAAAGATCAGCAAGACCGGAAGCTACAATATTTTTGGCAAGATAACGACAGGCATATGCTGCTGAGCGATCAACTTTGGTTGGATCCTTACCCGAGAAAGCTCCCCCACCATGAGGGGCAGCCCCACCATAAGTATCGACGATGATTTTACGACCTGTCAGGCCACAATCGCCATCAGGACCTCCAATAACAAAAATTCCTGTAGGATTGACATAAAATTCTTTGTCTGGACACATCCAGCCTTCTGGCAATGTATTCGTAATCAGTTCTTTTAAAACGTCACGAATATTTCCCTGTGGCATGGATTCCTCATGTTGGGTTGATAAAACAACAGAGGTTGCGCCAACAGGTTTACCGTGAACATAACGCAAGGTTACCTGACTTTTTGCGTCCGGAAGAAATCCTTTACCCTTAGGGTCACTTGATTTACGTAGGTCATTGAGATTTTTTAGGATCTTATGAGCATAATAAATTGGGGCAGGCATTAAGGTTTCGGTTTCAGACGTTGCAAAACCGAACATGATTCCCTGATCGCCAGCGCCTTCATCTTTACTTTCATTACTGTCAACCCCGACTGCGATATGGGGAGACTGTGCATGTAACAGGTTTAATATATTTGCGGTTTTCCAAGAAAAACCGTCCTGGTCGTATCCAATTTCACGTATGGTTTCACGGGCTTTTTCATTAAGCATTTCTTTGGTAATGCTTTTCGGGCCACGCAGTTCTCCAGCCAAAATTACCTGATTGGTTGTAACAAGAGTCTCACAAGCTACGCGCGCTTCTGGATCTGCGGCAAGGTAGGTATCCAAAATGGTGTCGCTGATACGATCGGCAACTTTATCTGGATGACCCTCTGATACCGATTCCGAAGCGAACAGAAAATCGCTATTGTTTCGCATAATTTTTCTGCTATCTCACTAATAAATAAAAAAACACAAGTATTGTAAACAGACCCTTTTGTGGTCTATCCGTCAAGTATTAATTTAAAAAAAATTATTATTTGACCGGATCCAGTCCCAAAACATGGTTCATGTCATATAAACCTGCGGGTTTATTGATACACCAAAAAGCTGATCGAACGGCACCTTTTGCAAAAATGCGACGATCAAAAGCTTTATGTGTAAGAACAATTTCCTCAACATCGGAGAGAAATATGGCACTATGTTCACCAACAATTTGTCCGCCCCTTAAGGAAGCAAATCCGATGGCATCTTTTTTCCGGGCCCCTGTAAACCCTTTTCTGCCAATTTCTGCAACAGATCCTAAATCCACCTTTCTTGCTTTTGCAATGGACTCTCCGATTGCCAAAGCTGTTCCAGATGGAGCATCAATTTTTTGACGATGGTGTGTTTCCACAATCTCAGCATCATACTGATCGGCAGGCAAAGCTTTCGCCAGTTCAAAAGCCAGTCGGGTTATCAAGGTTACACCAGGTGAAAAATTAGCCGCCTGAACAACGGGAATGGTTTTTGCGGTTTCTTTGATAAGTTTTTGGACGGATTCAGATATGCCTGTTGTTCCTAAAATCCATGCTGTTTTACTATTGTTTAATGCTTTTGCATGTGTTTCCGTTGCTGTAGCATTTGTAAAATCGATAATTACATCACTTTTTTCGACCAGACTTGCAATGTCAGAGAAGATTTGAACAGAATCTGGTATATCATGAATGTCTTTTGAAAGTGATGTACCTCCAGATAAAACAGCATTATCTCTAGAGGTAATTTCTTCCATCAAAAGACGTCCAACACGTCCGGTTATGCCAGCAATACCAATACGTAAAACAGATGTATTCATTCTAAACACTTTCATTTATCAAAGATATAGATTAATCAGGATTTTCCTTCAAAGAAATCTTTGACTTTCTTAAAAAAACTTGTTGTTTCCGGATTTCCCTCATTTTCTTTATTTTGCGCTTCTGCCTCAAATTCTTCAAGCAGCTCTTTCTGGCGTTTTGTCAAATGTTGAGGAATCTCGACTTTGACTTCAATATACATATCACCACGTGATGAAGAGCGTAGAACAGAAAACCCCTTACCCCGTAAACGGAATTGTTTACCTGTTTGGGTACCGGCAGGAATTTTCACTTTTGATCTGCCACCATCTATGATAGGCACTTCAAGCTCTGTTCCCAAAGCAGCCTGCGTGATTCGAATGGGGATACGACAGAATATATTTGCCCCTTCTCTGTGAAATAGATCATGGGGTAAAACAGAAACATATACGTATAAATCCCCAGGTGGATTTCCATTGCTGCCGGCCTCCCCTTCCCCCGAAATCCTTATACGGGTTCCATCTTCAATTCCGGCAGGTATATCGATTTCCAACTCTTTATCTTGATTTTCAAGCCCGGTACCATGACATTTTTTACATGGGTTACTGATGACCTGGCCTGTTCCATGACAGGTATTACAAGGGCGTTCTACCAGAAAAAATCCCTGTTGAGCACGGATTTTTCCAGAACCATGACAGGTCGGACAGGTTTTATTTCCATTGGTTTTGTCTGTTGATCCTGATCCATCACAGCTTTGGCAAGGTTTTTTTGTTTTATATTTTACCTTTTTCTTAATGCCTGTAAAAGCTTCAGTTAACTGGATTTCGGTTTGAATTTGGATATCAGCACCAGAACGTTTGCGACTGTTACCGCCACGGTTCATACCCATCATATCGCCGAACATGTCAAAGATATCGCTGAAGCCACCAGCTCCAAAACCACCACCGAAACCATTACCGGCCCCGCCATTTTGGAAAGCATCGTGACCAAAACGGTCATAAGCGGCTTTTTTCTGTTCATCTTTTAGAACATCATAGGCCTCATTGATTTCTTTAAATTTGGCTTCCGCCTCCTGATCGCCAGGATTACGGTCAGGATGGTATTGCATTGCTTTCTTGCGATAGGCTTTTTTAATTTCTTCGCTACTTGACGTGCGACTAATCTCTAGAATTTCATAATAATCTCGTTTAGACATTGATGTCCTCAAATTATCTTCAAATAGGTATCGTAACAAAAAGCAGCCCGCCTTTGTTGAAAGGACGGGCTTGACTTCTTATGACATATCAAATTGGTTAATATATCTTATTTAATAGGCATTGACCCATTAGCTAGATTTTTTGTCATTATGATTGACATCTTCAAAATCAGCATCAACAATGTCTTCTTCTGGCTTTGCAGAGGAACCCGCTTGATCTGCAGTTTCTGCTCCAGCAGCCCCTGCGGCTGCATTTGCATCATTGGTTGCTTTGTAAATGGTTTCACCGATTTTCATTAAAAGCTGGGAAAGTTTTTCAGTTGATGATTTTAGGGCTTCCAAATCATCACCTTCTTTTTTGCTTTTAACATCGGCTACGGCAGCTTCAATATCTGATTTTGTTGAAGCATCAATCTTGTCACCATGCTCTTGCAGGTTTTTCTCTACCTGGGCGACCATCATATCTGCCTGATTTCTGCTTTCAACCATTTCTTTCTTCTGCTTGTCTGCCTCAGCATTCGCTTCAGCATCTTTAACCATTTTTTCGATATCGGCATCAGACAGACCACCAGAAGCCTGAATACGAATTTGCTGCTCTTTACCGGTTGCTTTATCCTTGGCGGATACAGAAACGATACCGTTTGCATCAATATCGAATGTTACTTCAATTTGTGGGACTCCACGTGGTGCAGGTGCGATTCCTGTTAGATCAAAGTTGCCAAGCAACTTGTTGTCTGCCGCCATTTCACGTTCACCTTGGTAAACCTTGATGGTAACAGCACTTTGGTTGTCTTCTGCTGTAGAAAAGGTTTGGCTTTTCTTTGTAGGAATGGTTGTGTTTCTATCGATTAAACGTGTGAAAACACCTCCGAGTGTTTCAATTCCAAGGGATAAAGGAGTAACGTCAAGCAACAGTACGTCTTTAACATCCCCCTTAAGAACAGCACCTTGAATGGCAGCACCAATTGCAACGACTTCATCAGGGTTAACGTTACGGGCGGGTTCCTTGCCAAAGAAGCTTTTGACGACCTCGATGACTTTTGGCATACGGGTCATTCCACCTACCAAAATAACCTCATCAATATTATTTGCTGATAATCCGGCATCCTTGATCGCTGCCTTACAAGGTTCTAGGGTTTTGGTGATTAGATCATCAACCAAGCTTTCCAGTTTTGCACGGCTTAGTTTAATGACCAAGTGTTTTGGACCGGAAGCATCAGCGGTTATAAATGGAAGGTTAATTTCCGTTTCTTTTGAAGAGGAAAGTTCGATTTTTGCTTTTTCAGCCGCCTCTTTCAAACGTTGTAAGGCGAGTTTATCACTGCGAAGGTCAATTCCTTGTTCTTTTTTGAATTCATCAGCCAAGAAATCAATGATTCGAGCATCAAAATCCTCACCACCAAGAAAAGTATCACCGTTGGTTGATTTAACTTCAATTACACCATCAGATATTTCTAGAACAGAAATATCAAAAGTACCACCACCTAGGTCATATACAGCAATGGTGCCGCTATTTTTCTTTTCCAAACCGTAGGCCAGCGCGGCGGCTGTTGGTTCGTTGATAATACGAAGAACATCAAGTCCAGCAATTTTACCGGCATCCTTGGTTGCCTGACGTTGCGCGTCATTAAAATAAGCTGGAACAGTAATGACAGCTTGTGTTACTTTTTCGCCCAGATATGCTTCTGCTGTTTCTTTCATTTTACCTAAAATGAATGCAGAGATTTGTGAAGGGGCGTATTTTTTATCTCTGGCTTCAACCCATGCATCGCCATTTTCACCTTTGACAATAGAATAGGGAACCAACCCCTTGTCACGGCTTACAGTCGGATCGTCAAACCGACGACCAATTAACCGTTTTACGGCGTAAAATGTATTTGTTGGATTGGTGACAGCTTGTCTTTTTGCTGATTGACCAACAAGCATTTCATTGTTTTCAGTGAAAGCAACCATTGAAGGGGTAGTACGGGCCCCCTCACTATTTTCTATTACTTTGGTTTCATTACCTTCACGGATAGCAACACAGGAGTTTGTTGTACCAAGGTCAATACCAATAACTTTACTCATTTAATTCATCTCCTAATAGCAACTTTCACAAGACCCGAAGCGCCTTCTAAAAGTCCTTTTTTAAAAATCATGGTCATTAAACATTAACCCCCAATAATGGCGAGGTTACAGTTATGACTTGTTACCATTATATAAGTTTCTTTAGTGAAATCTTCAAGAAACCTTTTGAACAGCTCCATTATACACATTTAATTAATGGAAGTCAGCTAATTAATTTAGTTATTTAATATCTGCATTATGTGTTTTCAGGAGATTTGGCCACGACAACCATGGCTGGTTTTAACAGACGGTCGTTTAGGGTCCATGTTGGTGTCCAGCTTTGAATAATGGTTCCCTGAGGGTGTTCATCAGATGGTTGTTCTGCCATTGCTTGATGTTTATTTGCATCAAATGGACTGCCTGTCGGATCTTCGCATTTGATACCATTTTTTTCCAGAATTTTTAAAAATGAACGTTCAGTACTTTCAAAACCTTCACGCATTTTTGTAATCATTGGATCTTCATTCTCAGCTGGTTTTGGCAAGCTATCAATGCCGCGACGCAGGTTTTCGGCTGTCTCTACGATGTCACGAGCAAATTTCTGTACAGTATACAGGCGTGTATCTTCAAGCTCTTTTTTATGGCGATTGCGTAGATTCTGATTTTCGGCTTCTGAACGCATCCACTGATCTTTCATGGCTTGCAGTTCATTTTTCAACTTGTCAACTTCACTATTCTGGTTGGAAGAGGAATCTGAAGATTCCGTGCCGTTTTCCTCTTGTGGGAAAATAGTTTCATGACCCCGTGAATCTTGTTCCTGATCAGGAACAGAGCTATTTTCTGTATTGGTGTGTAAATTTTCTTCTTTTGTCATAATAACCAAATTTGTTTTATTCTGTTAAAAAGATTGTAAAAGATATTGGATAAGATCGGTATCCTTACAAAATTTAAGACAGATCTATTTTAATAAACTTTTTGAAAGTTACAAGAAATACGAATGAAATAGAGCAAATAAGATACAGAAATTAACCTTTGGAATTGATTTTATAATTTATTTTCTATTTAACTTTATTCTAGCATATTTATATAAGATTTTGATTTATTTTTAATGGATTGGTGGAGTGTAACAGGTGGAAGCAGGGAAACATGTCATAGCATTGGTTGATGATGACCGTAATATTTTAACCTCTGTTTTTATGATGCTGGAAGCTGACGGTTTTATTGTTCAGACCTATACGGATGGTGAAAGTGCGTTGCAAGGTCTTTTATCACGTCCTGTTGATCTGGTGGTTTTGGATATTAAGATGCCTCGGATGGATGGAATAGAATTGTTGCAGAGACTGCGTAACCGTTCCCAAATTCCCGTGATAATATTATCTTCCAAGGATGAGGAAATTGACCAGTTAATGGGGTTGCGCCTTGGGGCAGATGATTATATCACTAAACCTTTTTCCCAGCGTCTTCTTCTGGAGCGTATTCGTGCTTTGTTAAGGCGTCATGAAGTCAATAAGGCTGAAAATGATGGTGGGATCAATAACGGTTTGGTTGTTCGTGGTGCTTTAACCTTGGATGATATGCGCCATCAATGTCGTTGGCATGACCAGGATATTCAATTGACAGTAACTGAATTTTTATTGACCAAAGCATTGGCAACACGGCCCGGTCTGGTAAAATCAAGGGATCAGTTGATTGATGCTGCCTATGGTGAAAATATTTATGTTGATGATAGAACAATAGATAGTCATATTAAACGTATCCGCAAGAAATTTCGTCAGATTGATCCTGAATTTAATAAAATAGAAACGTTGTATGGCATTGGATATCGTTACAAAGAAGATTAGAAAAGTCTATAAACTCTTTGGTTTTTTTTATCGTCATTACCCTTTGGAGGATAGAAGATTTAGGAAACTTTTTTTTTCTCCTCTGATGAAGAGGATATTATTGGTTAATACGCTTCCTCTTGTGGTTTTGGTTGTTACACTTCTTTATTTGAATCAATTTCAGAATAGCCTGTTGGAAACAGAAATCAATGTTTTACGGGAGCAGGCAAAAATTTATGCTGGAGCACTCAGCCAAAGTGCAATCAAGAAGATTAAGGATGATGTTTTTTTTCGATCCTTGGATTTTTATGCTCTGGTGCCAGAACAGCGGAATAATCAATCTTTATCTGTTGAATTGGCCAGACCTCTTTTGTTAAGCCTAACAAACCCCAGTCCACGTGTACGTGCACGTGTTTATGCCGTTAATGGGAAACTGGTTATTGACAGTCAAAATGAAAGAAAAAAAATATATAGATCTCATAAAGATAATCGACTTGATAATTCAGTTTTTTCAAATACAGAGCAGGATACACAGAAAAAAATAACCGTATTTGGTGAGAGTAATAAAAATAAATATTTAAATTATGACGGCTTTTTAGAACAGATTTATGATCATCTTTTAAGTTGGCTTCCCTATACGAATGCAAGAAGAATTGAGTTTCTTGAAATGGGTGCCGATCCAGATAGTTTACCTTATGATAATCAGACATTTAAGCTGCATGAATTATCAAATAATTACGAAGCTCCCCCTTATATTCGTAGAACAGTTGATTATCGTTTGTTGATTACCGTATCTGAACCTATCATCCATCAGAACCAGCTTGTAGGTATTATTGAACTGACAAGAGAGGCACAGGATATCGATCAGGCGCTATTTTCTGTGCGTGCATCAATTTTGATTCTATTTTTAGTTGCCTTGGCAATAACGGTCCTATTATCTTGGTACTTGTCTTTGACTATTGCAAAACCTTTACTGAGTTTGGCTAATTCCGCTTACAGGATTCATAAATCTACGGGACGAAACAGAATGATTCCTGATTCCCTTTTGATCCGAAAAGATGTTATCGGTGATCTGGCAAGGGCAATTCAGGATAGTGCAAGAGAGTTATGGACCAAGATGGATGCAATTGAGCGTTTTGCGGCTGATGTCAGTCATGAGCTAAAAAATCCTTTGTCTTCCATTCGTTCTGCAATTGAATTGTTACCAAGAATAAAAGATGATAAACATCGTCAACAGTTATTATTTATTATTACCGATGATGTTAAACGTTTGGATCGTTTAATAACGGATATTGCCAATTCAAGTCGTATTGAATCTGAAATGTCAAGGGTGACTCCAAAAGCTGTTGCTGTAGCGCCTCTTTTTCGTTTGCTTGCTGATATCAATGCAGCTACACAGAAAGAAGATGATCCTTATATTGTTGTGGATCTGAAAAATGACGATACTAAATATCCGCTTTCTGTTTTGGCAATTGAAGATAGACTGGTACAGGTTTTAAGGAATTTAATTGGAAACGCATCTTCTTTTTCTCCATCAAAGGGAAGAATTATTTTGTCGGCTGTTGCAGTCAAAGATAACGTGGAGATCATGGTCAGTGATGAGGGGCCGGGGATTCCTGAAAATAAATTAAATAATATCTTTGAACGGTTCTATACAGAGCGACCTCAAGGAGAAAATTTTGGGCAACATTCAGGTCTTGGATTATCAATTTGTCGGCAAATTGTGGTTGCCTTGAAAGGGTCAATTCGTGCCTATAACCGGTATGATGATGCAGGAAAAGTTATTGGCGCCTCTTTTGTGGTTTCTTTACCAAGGGCAAAATAACTGATTGGATTTTGTTGTAAATTTAAAAATTTAATCAAACAAAAACCGATTCGTTCAAAGAATTTTCGAATATTTAATTACAATTAAAGATATATTACAAATATATATTTGTAATATAATATGTAAAAAAAATACTTATTAAAATAATGATTATCCTAATTTGTTAAGCTTTATCAGGAACTAATTAATTTTTTTGCGAAAGATTACATATTTATTTGTTGTTATTTGGTCACATTATGTATTGTTTAAGTATATATTGTTAGAAACTGGTTGCCTGATCAATGGTTATGATCCTAATAAAAAAGAACATTTAACTATTTAATTTGATCATTTCATCTTTACTTTGATCAGTAAGGTTTCATCACAATGAAAAAATCATTAAGTCGTATTCTTACCTGTGCATTTTTGTTTACGCCAGTCGCAGGCTATGCACAACAACATTATGCTTCTCCTAATCTGACTCCTGCTGCCAATCCAGCATTGGCTCCAGCTTCAAGCACAACTGCCCCAGCAACGGCAATTCCTATGAGAAGAGAAGAAATCTGGGCTTCTGGCTGGAGTGGAAAAATCCAGTATCGTGAAGTTCCAATGTATGCTCCACCTAAAAAACCAAAACCTCATTGTGGTTTATTTAAAACATGTCCTGGTGTAACCAGAATTGGTTTGGGTAAAGGTGATTTTATCATCAGATTAAGTGCATTGGGTGTTATCACGAATAATACAAGTTCTAAAACATCCGTTGGAGGGCATGTCAATGCAACCAACCAGGTTATGCCTGAATTAAGTTTTGATTATTTTGTCACGGATAATTTGTCATTTGAATTAATTGCGGCAAGTACACGTCATGAAATCAAGGCGCAGGGTGTCCCGGGTCTTGGTAAGGTGGATGTGGGCAGTGGATGGATTTTGCCTCCTACCTTGACAGCACAATGGCATTTCCGTCCTCATAAGGCCTTTAATCCTTATGTAGGTGTTGGCTTGACAGTAGCTTTCTGGCATAATATCTCTCCTGCAGGGGGTATTGTCAAAAAAGTGGGGCTTGAAACAGCAGTTGGTCCATCTTTCAATTTCGGGTTTGATTATCAGATTGTTGGAAACTGGTTCTATAATGCTGATGTAAAACAGATTCTTTTACAACAACGTGCCCACATTAATGACAGTCCTAACAGAATTGATGCTCGTACTTCTTTGAATCCAACCGTTGTAAGTATGGGTATTGGATATCGCTTTTAATTCATTGCGGAGATTGGCATGAAACCCGAAGTTTCCTTTGACCGTCTTGCGCGGTATGAAGGAAACGTGCCGCGTTATACAAGTTACCCAACAGCTGTACAGTTTGAAGAGCGTGTCGGGTTTAACGAGTATAAACATTGGTTGCAGGCTTTTCCTGAAGAAGAGCCTGTTTCTTTGTATATCCATGTTCCTTTTTGTGATGAGTTGTGCAAATTTTGTGCCTGTAACACACAAGTCGTTCATCAAGTTAATGTGCGGGTTGCTTATGGTAATCTTCTATGTGATGAATTGAAACGACTGGCAACCCTTTTAAAATCGCGTCGTAAAGTAAGTTTTGCTCATTTTGGTGGGGGTACTCCTACAACATTACCGATTGAAGCGATGAAAAAGGTAATGTCAACAATACGATCCTTATTTTATGTTCAGCAAGATGCCGATATTTCGATAGAATTAGATCCAAGACATATCTCCGAGGATTATCTTGCATTATTACCCACTGTTGGATTTACACGGGTTAGCCTTGGAGTTCAGGATATTGCTCCTGAAGTGCAAAAGGCTTGCGGTCGAATCCAGAGTTTTGAAATGATTTCTGATTGTATTGATCGTGTCAGGCAGAAAAATATAAAATCGGTTAATTGTGATTTGATTTATGGTCTACCCAATCAAACAGCTGCCAGTGTTCGAGAAACGATAGAAGCTATTGTGACGTTAAGGCCTGATCGTTTGGCTGTTTTTGGTTATGCACATGTCCCATGGAAATTTAAACGCCAAACTTTGTTGGAGGGGGAAATCTTACCCAATCCGGCTGAACGTTTTGAGCAGAGACAGATTATTGATGAAGTTTTAAAAAAAGCGGGTTATCGGGCTATAGGATTTGATCATTATGCTTTGCCTCATGATTCTATGAGTAAGGCAATGGAAAAAGGTGTACTGCATCGCAACTTCCAGGGATATACCGTAGACCAAGCCAAAGCACTGTTAGGGGTTGGTGCTTCATCAATTTCAATTTTACCGCAAGGTATTTTTCAAAATCAGCCATCTTCCTATGGCTATCAAAAGGCAATGCAGCAGTCCGATATCTTGCCCGTTGTAAGGGGGGTACAGCGTAGTACAGCAGATTTGTTCCGTTGGGAAATAATTGAGCGGTTAATGTGTGACTTACATGTTGATTTAAAGAAAATGATTGGTCAATATAAACAAGATCCGTCTTTATTAGGTGAGTTTCTTAAAAAGCTACGCAGCTTCGAAGAGGATGGTCTGGTTATTATTCGTAATAATGAAATTACAGTGACAGAAGAAGGTCGTCCCTTTTTACGAAATATCGCCGTGGTTTTTGATGCTTATTACCGTGCAGCTCCCCATCGCCATGCGCAGGCGATTTAGGTGAAAGAAAAATTATGCAACTTGTAGAAGAGATAAAGCAAACTAAACAAGATATCAAAAACGTAATTGATCATGCTGATTATCATTCGCTGCCATATTCCTATTGGACAATGACGAATGTCTTGCCTTTGTTTATTTGTGATTCTCTGTTGAACTGGATGCCCGATTCAAGATCTATTGCCGGTGATGTGAAGGGCAAAAGGGAAAATCATAATAAAGATCGTGTATTTGTAACCCGGCAAAAACAGAGGGAGGATCCCGCCTGTGCGGTTTTGGCGCAAGTTTTTGATTCAGAGGAAATTCGTTCTGCTTTCTCTCATTTAACAGGTGGTGATCTTTCCAATACTTGGTTAAGATTGGAATTATGCCTTGATACTGATGGGTTCTGGTTGGAACCACATACAGATATTGGGGCAAAGAAATTAACCTTTTTGCTTTCTTTGTCCACTGCAGAAGGGGCCAAGGGATGGGGGACCGATATCATGAATGAGGAAGGTCAGTCTTTGGGAAGAAGCTCGGGCGTTTTCAATTCAGCATTTTTATTTATTCCCGCTAAAAATACCTGGCATGGTTTTGAAAAGCGACCTATCAAGGGAGTGCGTCGTACCCTTATTTTAAATTATGTAGATTCAAGTTGGCGTGCAAAACATGAATTGGCATTTCCCTCATAATTGAATAAAGTCTTTTTAATTAAGATTAAAGATATATATAATTTGCAACTTGATAAATATCAGCAGAAGAGAGATTAAGGAATTATGGGTGAGGTTGTGCGAGAGCAAATGGAATTCGATATTTTAATCGTTGGTGGAGGACCTGCCGGTCTTTCAGCGGCAATACGATTAAAGCAATTACTTCCATCTCTTGAGATCTGTTTGATTGAAAAGGCTTCTGAAATTGGTGCCCATATTGTTTCAGGAGTGGTGATCGAACCGACAGCGCTTAATGAGTTGATCCCAGATTGGCAGCAAAAAAACGCCCCTTTAGACACGTCGGTTCAGCATGAGGCATTTTTTTATCTGCCGAATGAAGACAAGTCTATAAATATCCCCATTATTAAATCTATTATGCCTCAAATGAACAATGAGGGAAATTATGTGGGAAGTTTGGGTGATTTTTGTCGGTGGCTGGCCGCAGAAGCTGAAGCAATGGACATTCAAATTTTTCCAGGATTTGCTGGTAGTGATCTCATAATTGAAAATAATCGAGTTATGGGTGTAGTGACTGGTGATATGGGACTGGAAAAAGATGGCAGCCAGGGAGGCAATTATGTTCCAGGTATGGAGCTAAGGGCAAAATATACGTTATTTGCAGAAGGCTGTCGTGGTTCCTTATCCAAAAAGCTCATGGGCTATTTCAATTTACGTCAAGGTGTTGATCCACAAACATACGGAATTGGAATTAAGGAATTATGGGAAATTCCACAGGAAAAATTTTCGGCTGGATATATACAGCATAGCTTTGGTTGGCCCTTGGACAATCGCACTTATGGTGGTTCATGGCTTTATCATTTTGGCAGTAATCTGGTTTCATGTGGTTTTGTTTTGGGATTGGATTACGAAAATACTTGGCTTTCTCCATTTGATGAAATGCAGCGTGTAAAAAAACATCCCATTATCCGCAAATATTTAGAGGGAGGCAGAAGAATAGGATACTCTGCCCGTGCATTATCTGAAGGTGGATACCAATCCATTCCAAAACTGACCTTTCCTGGTGGTCTATTAATCGGAGATGCAGCAGGCTTTTTGAATGTTCCAAAAATTAAGGGAACGCATACTGCAATGAAATCGGGAATGATTGCCGCTGAGTCGATTGTTGAGGCATTAAATACACAACAAGCAGAACCTATGATTTATCAATTTCGTATCCGTAAATCCTGGGTTTATGATGAATTGTATCAAGTGAGGAATATTCGTCCCGCATTTGCAAAATTTGGTGCAAGGTTTGCAACATTGTATACGGGATTTGATTCCTTGGTTCGGGGGAAAGTGCCTTGGACCTTTCGCCATCGTTTGGCTGATAACGATAAATTAAAAGCGGCTTCTTTATGTGTTAAACCTGATTATCCAAAGCCTGATGACAAATTGACATTCAGTCGTGAATCTTCCGTATTTTTGGCGAATATTGATCATCGTGATGATCAGCCTGTTCATCTGAAATTAAAAAATCCCTCAATTTGGAAAACGGTTAATTGGGATATTTTCAAGGCTCCTGAAACAAGATATTGTCCGGCCGGTGTTTACGAGGTTGTTGATGCTGATCATGAGAATCAAGAACCCAAATTACAGATTAATGCACAAAATTGTATTCATTGTAAGACTTGTGATATCAAGGATCCAACACAGAATATCGATTGGGAAACACCTGAAGGTGGCAGTGGTCCCAATTATTCAGGGGGAATGTAGAAATCATTTAATTATGTGTAATTATAGAGAAAGGTCATTATGAAAGTAATTGTTCCGGTTAAAAGGGTTGTTGATTCCAATATAAAACCGCTGATAAAATCAGATGGATCCGATGTTGAGATTAATGGTGTAAAAATGTCCATGAATCCTTTTGATGAAACAGCTGTTGAGGAGGCTGTTCGTTTAAAGGAGAAAAAAATTGTCTCGGAAATTGTGGTTGTTTCCATAGGAGAAGCGAAATGCCAAGATACATTGCGAACAGCTATGGCAATGGGGGCGGATCGGGGAATTCTGGTGACAACGGATAGGGCTGTGGAGTCTCTGACCGTTGCAAAAATCTTGCAACACTTTGTGGACAGGGAAAAACCCGACCTTGTGTTAATGGGTAAACAGGCCTCAGATGATGATATGAATGCGACAGGGCAGATATTAGCTGCCAAACTTGGATGGGGACAGGGTACTTTTGTCAGTAAACTGGAGTTGTCTAATGGACACGCAAAAATTGCCAGGGAAGTCGATGATGGACAGGAAATTCTTGAGCTAACATTGCCAGCAGTCATTACAACCGATTTACGGTTGAATGAACCTCGTTATGCATCATTACCCAATATTATGAAAGCACGTAAAAAGCCTTTGGAAACGGTCGCTTTATGTGAATTGGGAATTGAGGCAAAAAAACATTTGGAAGTTATTTCCGTAAAAGAATCCTCTTCGTCTCGTGAAAGCGTCATTGTTGATTCCGTTGATGCATTACTTGATAAACTTAAAAATGAAGCAAAGGTAATTTAAGAATGACCGTTTTAGTTTTGGCAAGTTATGAAAAAGGTGATCAAATTCGTTCTATTACCCGATCAGCGATTACAGCCGCATCCAAACTAGGGGAAGTTCATGTTCTATTAGCTGGGAAAAACCTAGAAGCAATAACGAAAAAGGCTGTGGCGCTGGCTGGTGTTTCAAAGGTGCTGGTTGCTGATCATGAGGTGTATGCCCATATGTTGGCAGAGCCAACTGCAGATCTGATTGCATCTCTGGCCGATTCTTATGATACGGTTATTGTTCCTGCAAATGCTGAAGGAAAAGATATTTTGCCTCGTGTTGCTGGGTTGTTGGATATACAGCCTGTATCTGATGTTATCGAAATTATTGATGCCTCCACCTTTGTGAGACCTATTTATGCTGGGAGCATTTTGGCAACGGTTAAGTCTCATGATTCCAAAAAGCTTTTATCTGTTCGTGGAACGGCTTTTGCTCCTGTTGCTGAAGATGGGGGGAGTGCCGAGATTGAGATTCTGGATAATTTTCCCGGTTCAGAAAAATCATTATCCAAATTCTGTGAACTGCAAATTTCCCAATCGGACAGACCAGAATTGGAATCTGCCCGTGTTGTTATTTCAGGCGGACGGGGTATGCAAAGCGGTGAAAACTTTGTGTTAATTGAAAAGGTGGCGGATCAATTAAATGCCGCCATTGGGGCATCTCGTGCTGCAGTTGATGCCGGATTTATCAATAATGATTGTCAGGTTGGCCAAACAGGGAAAATTGTTGCTCCGGAATTATATATCGCAGTAGCCATTTCTGGTGCCATTCAGCATCTTGCGGGTATGAAAGACAGTAAGATCGTGGTTGCAATTAACAAAGATCCTGATGCTCCAATTTTCAAGGCTTCGGATTATGGTATTGTTGGCGACTTATTTGAAATTCTCCCTCAATTAGAGGAAAAACTTAAAGCATTAAGATAAAAGATATTCAATTGAGGCATGATTTTTTAACAATGTTTCAATTGAATGAATAAGGTTAAGTGGAAATATTAATATTAATAAGGTTAGGATTAGGGCGATGAAATGGGAATTACAGCAACCAAGAGATAAGTATTATGTTCCAGTTATAACCATTAAATGGTTGTTGATTCTTCATCTGGCCCTAATTGTATTGCTTAGTATTATGATTATTGGTGCCTGGGAATTATAGGAATTGGTGAGCAGTTTAATTTTAAGTTGGGGAATGGCATTCTAAATAATGAAAAATGGTGACATAATCAAGGGCAATTTTTTTTTCAGTATTTTATTAAGTATTTTTGCTTTGTTATTTTATGCTTGTCATGATGATGTAAAAGCCAAAGTTGTTCATATTGTTGCTGCTGAAAATATGTACGGGGACATAGCCCAACAAATAGGGGGTGATAACGTCAAGGTTGACGTGATTTTAAATAATCCTGATCAAGATCCGCATCTATTTGAATTGACCCCGCATATCAGCAGAATGACAAGTCAAGCTGATTTAATCATCATGAATGGTTTAGGGTATGATGACTGGATCAATCGGCTAATTTCCCGTGTTGAAATAAAAAACGGAAAGGTTATCTCCATTCAGGATTTGTTAAATCGTTCTGATGGTAGTAATCCACATTTATGGTATGATCTTCAGTCAGTCAAGAAATTGGCTGGGTATTTGGAGCAAAAATTATCCGTTCAGGATCCTGAACACAAGAATTCTTTTTTGCATAATCGTGATCATTTTTTGCATGAAATCGACAGTATAGATCGGCGTATTCATAAAATTCGTGTTCAGCATCTTGATTTAAGCGTGGCTGCTACGGAACCTGTTTTTGGGTTGATGGCCAAACATATGGGCTTTAGGGTATTGGAAGAATCCTATCAATGGGTAATTATGAACGGTGGAGAACCGACTCCCCAGCAAACAGCCCAATTTATCCAGGATTTTAAAACCCATAAAATAAAAATCTTGTTTTATAATAATCAGGTCAGTAACGGCGCGACAGAGCATTTGAAAAAAATGGCGTCAATATATAAAATTCCTGTAATTGGTGTTGAAGAGATTATGCCTGTTTCTCTTTCTTATCAAACATGGATTAACCAGACATTAGATAAAATTGAGGCGGTAACACAGAGCATTCCCTGATGACAATCCTCGCTTGCAATAAGCTGCGTATCCAGTTTGGTAACCGGCTTGTTTTGTCAGATTTAACCTTTAGCATTGATGAACCCCAGTTTATAGGGGTTTTCGGTCCTAATGGGGCGGGCAAAACAAGTTTTATGAAAACAATTTTAGGTATTTTACCTGTTCAGCAAGGAACCTTAAAAATTTTTGGAAAACATCCAAGACAGGTAAGGAAGGAAATAGCCTATATCCCTCAGTATCAAAATATGGATAGCTTTTATTTGACGGGAAGATCATTTATTGCAAGTTCTGTCCATGGGAATCGTTTGGGTTTACCGTTTCTAGCAAGAAAAGACCATCAGGAAATAGATCGGGTTCTGGATGATGTGGAGGCAAGGGATCTGGCTGATCTATCCTTGATGGAAATGTCGGGAGGCCAAAAACAGAGAATTTTATTGGCACAAGCCCTTTTGGGGGAGCCAAGATTTATTATACTGGACGAACCTTTTAATAACTTGGATCCCAAATGGGTAAAAGTTATTCTTGCCTTGATAAAAAATATACAGCAGGAAAGAAAAATTTCTGTCTTATTGTCAACGCATGATTTAAATCCGTTAATTCATGTTATGAATCAGGTATTATGTATTGGTAATCAATCAGCAATTCTGGGTAAGGTTCAGGATGTCATTACAGCAAAGACTTTAACGAAGCTTTATGGTTTCCCAATACAGGTGATAAAGGCAAATAATACGTGTTTTGTAACAACATCCTTTAATTAAGAAATTCGAAAGTATATTCTTGGATGCTTACCCTTGAATTTATGTATCATGCTTTTGCTGCTGCAGGGATTGTGGCTTTATTGACAGGGTTTATTGGTTATTTTCTTTTATTGAGAAGAGAGGCCTTTGCAGGACATGCATTATCGCATATAGGGTTCGCTGGGGCGACAGGAGCGGGACTGTTGGGAATATCCCCTTTTGCCGGACTGCTTGTTTTCAGTTTATTTGCTGGTGGATTGATCGGTTTTATAGGCCCACAGTTGAGGGATCGTGATATCGCTATTGGCCTGGTTCTGTCAGCATCAATGGGTTTAGGTCTGTTATTTCTTCATTTTTATACCCATTACGCGACACAAGTTACGAGCTTGTTATTCGGCAATATTTTTGCGGTTGATACAGTCATTTTATATGATCTTGTCGGTCTCGCATTATTTTGCCTAGCTGTTATGCTATTTTTTATGCGACCTTTGTTATTTGCCACCTTGCAACCAGATTTGGCCGAGACAAGAGGAATCTCTTTACGATGGGTTTCGATAGTCTTTCTAATGCTGGTTGCCTGCATAACTGTTGCTTGTGTTCAAGTGACCGGTATTCTTTTGACCTTTTCTTTGATGATTGGACCTGCTGCTGTTGCCAGGCAATGGGGTAAGACAATATGGCGGGCACTTATGGTTTCGATTTTCCTGGCTTTATTTGAGGCCTGGAGTGGTATAGTGGCTTCTTGGTATACAGACTTGCCAGTATCTTTTTGGATCAGCTTTTTTAGTTTTGTCATTTATTCAATAAGTTTGCTTTTTTTCAAAAGAAAAATATCATTTCGAAAGTATTTATAAATATCATATTGTATAAAGAGTAAGGATTGCTTAACATAACCCTTTATGAGGTATTTGAAAATTTTTATTTAAAAAGTTGATTTCTTCAGAATGCATGATTTCACGTCAAGTAAGAAATTGGTAATTTTTGTAACGGGATTATCAGGAGCTGGTAAAGCGTCTATTCTTCGGGTTTTTGAGGATCTTGGATATGAACTGGTTGATAATGCGCCTTTACAGCTTATTGCGGATGTTGTTGGGCGTGTTCAGGGACCCATTGCAATAGGCATTGATTCCAGAACCAATGGGTTTGAGGTGAATGCATTTCTAGAGGTTTTAAATAGTTTAAAGCAGAATTCATCCCTTAAGGTTGAACTAATTTACGCCACGGCAGAGTTGGACGTTTTGTTGCGACGTTATACAGCAACCCGTCGTCGTCATCCAATGGCTGCCAATGGTACGGTTAAGGACGGGATTAGTGCTGAAATAGCCTTGATGAATCCATTACGAAATGTTGCCGATCTGGTTATTGATACATCGGATCTTCCCCCTATGGAATTAAGGTTGCTTGTGGAAACAAGGTATAACTTTAATCATCTGGATACTAAAAACCGCTTTACCCTAACCTTGATGTCTTTTGCCTTTCCTGTTGGAATTCCAAGAGAGGCGGATATGGTATTCGATGCACGGTTTTTGCATAATCCTTATTATATATCAGAATTATCAGCACTGACGGGACTGGATACGTCGATCCAAGATTATGTTAAAAGTGATCCTGATTATGAGAAATTTGTTGATCAGATTTATCAGATGCTAAATTTGATTTTTCCCCGTTTTGCGATAGAAGGAAAAAAATACGTCACAATTGCGGTAGGATGTTCTGGTGGACGTCATCGTTCAGTTACCGTTATAGAGGACCTTGCACGTCGTATTGTTAATTCTAAAGATAAAGAAATGCGTTTCCCTGCATTGGTTATCCATCGTGAACTGGCGCGGCAGGGAATTCAAACATGGCGATGGGTTGCCCATCCTCAATAAAAATTATAATAAGTGTAAATTGTTAGAATATTAGGTTTGGAATATTAATATGGATCAACAGATTATTCCTGTTCGTCGGGCTTTGATTTCTGTTTCTGATAAAACAGGTTTAATTGATTTGGCCAAGTTATTGGCTGAAAACAGCGTGGAAATCTTGTCAACAGGTGGGACAGCCAAAGCACTTCGGGATGCCGGAATAAAAGTGGTGGAGGTTTCGGATTTTACAGGATTTCCGGAAATTCTGGACGGTCGAGTTAAAACACTGGTGCCTCAAATTCATGGTGGGTTATTGGGACGACGTGATCTGGCCAGTCATCAGGAACAAATGAAACAGCATAATATTTTGCCGATTGATTTGTTGTGTGTCAATTTATACCCTTTTGAGGAAACAGTCGTGTCAGGCGCCGGTAAAGAAGATATTATAGAAAATATTGATATCGGTGGTCCAGCTTTAATCAGGGCTGCATCTAAAAACCATAGTCATGTCGCGGTGTTGACGGATGTTCATCAATATGCCGTTTTTAAAGAAGAGATGAAGCAGAATGGTGGAACAACAATACAGCAGCGGCGAAAATGGGCCCAGGTGGCTTATGCCCGGACCGCTGCATATGATGCTGCGATTGCCAGTTGGTTTGCAGGTCAGGCAAAAGATATATTTCCAGAACGCCTAAATTTAAGTGGCCAACGGAAACAGATTTTGCGATACGGGGAAAACCCTCATCAACAGGCTGCTTTTTATACGAATGATGAACAACGTCCGGGTGTTGCAACAGCCCAACAATTACAGGGTAAAGAGCTTTCCTATAATAATTTTAACGATACAGATGCAGCTTTTGAAGCGGTGGCTGAATTTGATAAACCATCTGTTGTTATTGTCAAACATGCAAACCCTTGTGGTGCAGCAAGCGCATCTTCTTTATCAGAAGCTTGGGATTTGGCTTTACGGTGTGATCCTGTTTCTGCTTTTGGAGGAATTATTGCGGTCAATCGTCCATTAGATAAAGAAGCCGCACAAAAAATTATAACTATATTTAGTGAAGTGATTATTGCTCCAAAGGTCAATTCAGATGCATTGGAGATCCTTTCAAAGAAAAAGAATGTAAGGGTTTTAGAAACAGGGGCAATGCCTGATCCATTGGCACAAGGTATGACGGTTCGTACTTTGGCGGGTGGGTATCTTTTACAAAATCGTGATAATGGACGACCTTCCGATTTTAAGGTTGTAACTAAACGCGAACCTACTGAAAAGGAAATGGAAGATCTGATTTTTGCCTTTACGATTGGCAAGCATGTTAAATCAAATGCAATTATTTATGTTAAAGATAAAGCGACTGTAGGGATAGGTGCGGGTCAAATGAGTCGTGTCGATTCAGCCAGGATTGCTGCCCACAAAAGTGCGGAAGCAGCTCAAGCCGCCGGTTTAGAAAAACCCATGACCCGGGGAAGTGTTGTTGCTTCAGATGCCTTTTTTCCATTTGCAGACGGTTTGCAGGCTGCCGTAGCGGCAGGAGCCACTGCGGTTATTCAGCCAGGTGGTTCAATGCGTGACAATGAGGTGATTGCGGCCGCAGATGAGGCTGGAATTGCAATGGTTTTTACGGGAATGCGCCATTTCCGTCATTAAAAGGTCAAGGGAAAATGAAACGGATAGGTTTGTTCTGTATTTCTTCTTTATTTCTGTTTGTGCAGTTTGTTTATGCGAAAGAATATCGCTTGAAAAGCCAATTTGATCCAGCTTCGGTTCAATGGTCTAAAACAACAGGAAATGCAGCGGTCGCAGGTATGGGTATCTATCGATTATCCGATGGTACGATGAAAAGTTGTGCAGGACAAACCGTCTATTATTATCCCTATTCTGATTATGTAATGGAACAGTTGCAGTTTAGAATGCGAGGTATTACCAATATCAAGAATTTAAATCCACAGTCTGTTCAATACCGTTTTTCCGTAACTTGTGATCAAGAAGGTGATTTTCACATTGCCTATTTGCCGGCAGGAAAATGGATTTTTGTAATGAATATTCCTGTGGTTAAAAATGATGAAGACTATTCTTCTTACAATCAAGAATCAGATTTAAGTGGTGTCGCTGGGGAAGGGAATGGCATTATTTATCGGATTGTAACCCTTACCCCTCAAAAAGTCACGCAGGTTCCCTTGATTCAGGGGGATGTTAACAGCCATTAACATGAATGGTTTTGTTGATTTTTTTTATTGAATTAATAATCGTGAATTTCGTCAAGATCGGTAAAGCGTGTAAATTCTCCTTCAAAAAAGAGGTCAATTTTACAGGTTGGGCCATGACGTTGCTTTTCAAGAATGAGTTCTGCTTTATTATGAACCTTATTCATATCTGCTTGCCATTTTTCCAAGGCAATTTGATATTTATCCTCATTTTCAAATGTGGTCGGTTTCGGCATGCGTTGCTGTAAGTAGTATTCATCACGATAGACAAACATGACGCTATCTGCATCCTGTTCAATTGAGCCAGATTCTCGTAAGTCTGAAAGTTGCGGACGTTTATCTTCTCGGCTTTCGACTTGTCTTGAAAGTTGTGAAAGTGCAATAACGGGAATGTTAAATTCTTTTGCCAGAGCTTTTAATCCTTGGGTAATTTGTGAAATTTCCAAGACCCGACTTTCAGGTTTACTGCCAACGGATGGACGCATCAGTTGTAAATAGTCGACGACAACCAATCGCAACCCTTTTGTTCGAGATAATCTCCGGCAGCGTGTTCGCATGACGGATAGACTGATTGCAGGTGTATCATCAATATAGAGAGGAAGCTGTGATAATTCTCGGCTGACTTGAACAAAGCGATCAAATTCCTTTTGTCCAATTTCTCCACGACGGATGCGTTCACTTGAAACACGTGATTCCTCGGAAAGTAAACGGGTGGCCAATTGTTCAGAAGACATTTCCAAAGAAAAAATGGCAACAGTTCCTATTTTATGATGATTTGTATCCGATTGAATTTGTGATTCTTGTAAAAGATTGCGTGCCGCATTAAAAGCGATTTTAGTTGCCAGGGCAGTTTTTCCCATGGCAGGCCGACCAGCCAGAATAATTAAGTCAGAAGGATGCAATCCCCCAGTTCTTTTGTCCAAGTCACGTAACCCTGTGGTGAGTCCGGCGATTCCGCTACTGTTTGTAAAAGCCTTTTCAGCAATTGTAATGGCTTCTGTTAATGCATTTTCAAAGGTGACGAAACCACCCTCTTGCCCTTTATGCGTGGCAAGCTGGAAAAGCTTTTCTTCGCCCAAAGAAATCTGATCAGTGCCATTTATTTCAGTATTTGATTGAAAAGCTTCGTTGACAATATCCTCGCCAATATCAATTAACTGTCTTCTTATCCAGGCATCATGAATAATTTTACCATAATCCTTGGCATTAATAATTCCCACCATGGATTGTAACAATTGTCCTAGATAAGCTACTCCGCCAACCTGATCCAATTTTCCCGAATGTTCAAACTCAGCTTTCAAAGTAACGGCATCCGCTATTTGACCAGCTTCAATACGCTTTACAATAGCATCGTAGATTTCTTTATTGATGGGATCTGAAAAATGTTCACCAATCAAAAAATCGGCGATTTTATCATAAGCCTTATTGTTGGTCAGTAAAGCACCAAGCAATGACTGTTCTGCTTGAATATTGGTTGGAGGCAGTCTTTGTGACATTTCCAACAAAGATGATTTACTAGAACTGGATTCTTTATTACTCACGTTTTTATTGTATCACTTTTTGTTGATTAATGGGGGTGTTAATTGTGGGGAAATCTGTGGATAATGTGGATAAGTTGATTGTTTTATGAAGTTGTATATAGGCACTCATGATATGATAAAATGAACTGGTGGGTATTTTATCGTTTCTATAATGATAGTGATCATCCAATTGATCTTGCCATGTGCCTGACGGGCAGTGGGTAAAATAGCGATATAATAAGTTATGAAGAATTTGGACAAGATGGCGGCAACTTGTTTCATCTTGATTATGAATTGTCGCCCGTAAAGCTTCTGTCTGAACCCATAATCGGGCAGATTTATGGGTTAGTGTCCCGTCTCTTCTTACTTTATCCGCAACGAGTCCGGTTTTTTGATCAATGGCATGTAAACGGTTAAAAAGAAATAGACGGTCAATTTCGTTTTTATAACTGATTCCAGTCAAGCGTTGATATTCGTAAAGCAGCCAAATCCATTCATATTGATGTCCCGGCTCGATACTTTCCCGAGCCATGCAAGGAGCATTAAACCACCCTTCAGTATAATATTCACCTAAAACACCAGCTTGATGATCAAAAAAATGATTTTTAAATAGAGAAATAAGTTTGTGGGCTAAAAGAAGATCTCGTTCATTTTGGGTAACTTCGAACAAGGCCAGCGTTGCTTCCAGGAGATGCATATGCGGGTTTTGTTGACGATATCCGGCAGTCAAGGGGAGAATATTTTTAAAACCACCCTCAGGATAAGCCATAAATTGCAGGATCCATTGTATGGTCTGGCGGGCCTGTTGAATGGGTCTGGGATTATTACTCAATTTTCCATACCAGGCCAGAGAGAAAATGATAAAGGCTAGATCATATAAATCAGAAGCTTTATCAAGAATTTTTCCTTTTCGTGTTAGGGATTTTGCCCAATGTCCCTCACCTTGAAGGGCATTTTGCATAAAAACATATATTCTTTCAGCAATTATGTTGCCCTTTGTCCATCCCAAAAGTCCTGCTTGACTAAAGGTATAAAGTTGACGTGCCTGAACACGCATTCGTTTGTATCCAGGAAAATCAGGTTGTCCATCAAGCTTTAGTTGTTCATGAACTCCGTAAAGAAAAGGGTTTTCTGCGGTTCCATCACATCCTATTGTTCCCCAATATGGTAAGGCCTTATCAAATAACCAGGAAGTAAAGAGGATATAGTATCGGGTTATATTTTGGGAGATAGGCATAATACTTGACTTTTTAGACTCAAATTACATTGATTTATAAATGTTTTATTTTATCAATAATATTGGTGGTTGAAAAACCTTTCTGCAATTCTGTCAAAATAACTTTGCCGTTATATTGTTCAACGATATTCTGTCCAACAACTTCTTTTCCAATATAATCTGCCCCTTTGATTAGAATATCAGGTTTTATATGTTGAATAAGATTAAGAGGGGTATCGTCGTCAAAGGCAACAACGGCATCGACATACCGTATGGCAGAAATGAGTCTGGCGCGTTCTTTTAACGGATTAATAGGTCTTTTGGGTCCTTTTAAACGTTGAATACTTGTATCTGAATTCAGTGCAACGATAAGCCGGTCACATTGTGTGCGTGCTGATTGCAAAAGCGATATATGACCTGTATGGAGGATGTCAAAACATCCATTGGTAAAACCAATAGTAAGCCCCTGTTTTTTCCATTTATTGACTTGAAGGGTCAAATCATTCAGTGAAATCAGTTCAGGTGTAACAAGAGGAAAAGTCTCTTCTGAGGATTGTGCTTTCAGTTCATTTTGAACTTCTGCAATGGTGGCGGTGGAGGTTCCCGCTTTTCCGATTACGACACCAGCAGCTGCATTTGCAATATGCATTGATTCCCTTATGCATAATCCCGAGGCGACCCCCAATGCCAAGGTTGCAATAACTGTATCGCCCGCGCCAGAAACATCAAATACCTCCCTAGCTCGGGAGGGTATATGTTGGGTGTTTCTGTTTTTTTCAACTAATGTCATTCCCTTTTCTGATCGTGTGATCAGAATGGCTTGTCCCTGGGTGATATCTAAGAGTTCCTGTCCTGCCTTTTCAAAATCGGTATCAGTTTTCAGGGACATCTGCACGGCCTGGCTTGCTTCAGCAATATTGGGTGTGATACAGGTGGCATGTCTATAAAGGGAAAAATCCCTGGATTTAGGATCAACAAATACAGGCAGGCTGTAATGCTTGGCCCTTTGTGCGATAAACTGAATAATCTCAGGGTGACAGACCCCCTTTCCGTAATCAGATATGATAACAGCCTGAACAGATGGAATATTTTTTTCAATATTTTCAATCAATAGGGTGATTTCTTCGGAATGAAGGGGAATAAGACTTTCTTCATCTGCACGAATGATTTGTTGATTTGCAGCGATAAAGCGCGATTTACAGATAGTTGGGCGATAGGGAGAGGAAATAATGGAATCTTCGGGAATATATTTCGAACGCATTATTTTTTTTATTTTCAATGCATATTCATCATTTCCGACTAATCCAACCAGAACAGCCTTACCATTTAGGGATAAAATATTATTGGCAACATTTCCAACACCGCCCAGCATTTCTTTTTGGCTGTTTAAATGAAGAACAGGTACTGGTGCCTCGGGTGAAATACGCTGGACATTTCCGTAAATAAAGCGGTCCAGCATAATATCGCCTATGCACAGGATGGTTAAGGCTGAAAAATCCATTTTAGTATTATCGCTCATGTTGAAAATTTTGAATGAAAGGGTCTAAAAATAATTGTCTGTCTGTTTTTAATCGTTCGCTGGCTAAAATAGATTCAATTTCTTCAATAGCCTTGTTTAATTGATGATTAATAATAACATAATCGAATTCATTCCAATGGGATATTTCATCCATTGCCTTGTTCATTCTATTGTTAATTTCGTCAATATGGTCTGACCCTCTCAGTTGAAGGCGATTTTTTAGTTCATTAAGTGAGGGGGGCAAGATAAAGATACCTACAACATCATGGGGTAAAGCCTTACGAATCTGTTGATGTCCTTGCCAATCTATGTCAAAGATAAGGTCTTTGCCTTCCGACAATAGTTTTTCGACAGGAGCCCTGGGTGTACCATAACCTCGACCAAAGACGGTTGCCCATTCCAGTAACTCATCATTTTCTGCTTGTTTTTCAAATTCTTCTTGACTGATAAAATGATAATGAACACCGTGTTCCTCACCGGGTCGAGGGTCACGGGTTGTTACTGAGATCGAAGGAAACAAATTGGGTTGAGTCGCCCGGAGAGCATTGGCAATTGTTGATTTTCCAGCACCAGAAGGGGCGGAAAAAACAAAACAGATTCCTCTTTTTCTTGGAGTTGATGTTGATTTGGCTTTAGATTCAGACATACCTTGATATTCCTTGATAAGCAGTAATTATTCAAGCTTATAACAGAAAAGTAAACAATATATGTATATGAAATTACGATCAGTTCTAATCACGGGGGCATCATCAGGTATTGGGTATGCCTTGGCTATTCGGCTTGCCAAACCAGGGGTCACATTGCATTTATCAGGCCGGCGTTCGGATGCTTTGGCAGGATTGGCTGAAAAATGTTGTCAACTGGGTGCCAATGTTCATACGAAAATTATTGATGTCTGCAATCATCAGGAAATGGATGAATGGATTAAATCTGCTGGACAGCTTGATCTTGTATTGGCTTGTGCAGGAATTTCTTTCGTTCCTCATGTTGAGACCCATGCGCATGTTATTCCAGAACCAATTGCACAGTGCTATAAAATCATGCAGACCAATATGAATGGTGTCCTCAATACAGTTCTTCCCGCAATTGAGGTGATGCAAAGACAGGAATGCAATTCAGAACATATACGAGGAAGAATAGCTGCTATTGCCTCAATTGCAAGCTTTTTCACTTCGGCCTGGGCTCCATCTTATTGTGCGTCAAAAGCGGCTGTGGATCGGTTTATGGTGGCGAGTGGTATGGGTTGGTGGAAAAAATGCAGAATTCAGTTAACGAGTGTTTGTTGTGGTTTTGTTGAAACACCGATGACACAAAAAAACAAATTTTATATGCCAGGGAAAATATCGGCGGATAAGGCGGCACAATTGATATTGGAAGGGATAGAAGGGCGAAAAAGGCGTGTTATTTTTCCAGTTTGGCTTGCCATTATCGCAAGAATCCTTGATTTGTTTCCTGTTTCTTTTTTGGAAAAAATCTATTTGCCTTATCTTCAGGAACAGGATCGTCATAAATAAAAGATTTATGAATCAATGATCTGTGTGTAAAAGATTCTATTATTTCTTTAAAATTAAGACCGTGATTTATTATGACAATTTCTGCCAAAGATCCATCAATACATAAACCCCGTTTTTGTGAAGGGTCTATTATGCGGCATGTGATCGTTATGGCCGGAACCGGCACAATTGGGTTAATGGCTGTTTTTCTGGTTGATTTTCTGAATCTTTTTTATATTTCCAGATTGGGGGATACACGTTACACAGCAGCTATTGGTTTTGCCAATGTAATTAACTTTTTGCAGGTGGCGATCTGTATTGGTATGTCTATTGGAATCACGGTCGTGACTGCACGGCTGATTGGGGCCAAAAAACATGATTTGGCAGGTCAGATTATAAATTCGTTTTTATTATTGATGACGGTAATTATGATTGTAATTGGTATTGCGATCATGGTTTTCCGATATCCAGTTTTATCTTTATTAGGGGCACAGGATTTAGTGCTTGAACAAGCCGGTCAGTTTATAGCTATTACTTCCCCCTTTTTATGTTTTATAGGGTTGGGAATGGCATTGTCTGGATTGTTAAGGGCGGTGGGTGATGCAAAAGGATCCATGTATATCACAATTGCAGGAGCCCTGGTCACGGCGGTTTTGGATCCTTTGTTCATTTTATATTTTGGTTGGGGATTGGAAGGAGCGGCAGTAAGTACCGTTTTTTCACGAGCGGCTGTTGCCGTTTTTGGTTTTTATAGTTTGAGGAAGTATCAATTAATTCATAAGCCAGTTTGGAAAAAGATCTTTTCTGATTCTTATCCTGTTTTTGTAATTGCATTTCCTGCGATTTTAACCAATCTAGCGACACCAGCAGGAAACACTTTTGTTATCAAGACAATGGCATCTTTTGGAAGCGATGCAATTGCGGGACAAACCGCAATTGATCGTATCGTTCCTGTAGCATTTGCGTTTGTATTTGCTTTGACGGGTTCGGTGGGGCCGATTATTTCGCAAAACTTCGGTGCCGGGTTTAGGGATCGGATGTGTGAAACTTTGATGGTCTCACTGAAATTGGTATGTTTATGTGTTTTATGTGCATGGATCCTTTTTTTTGTTGGAGAGGAATGGATTGTCAAAATGTTTGCGTTAAAGGCGGCAGGTATTGAACTGATGCGGTTATTTTGTCACTGGGTTATTTTAAGCAATTTATTTTTGGGGATGTTATTTGTTTCCAATACGGCTTTTAACAATTTGGGATATCCCTTATTATCGACCCTGTTTAATTGGGGTAGAGCCACGTTGGGGACAATTCCCTTTGTCTGGTTTGGTGCAACCTATGGCCCAAAAGGAATATTGGTTGGTCAGGCAATTGGGGTTATGCCTTTTGGATTTTTTGCGGTTTTATGCGCTTTTTATGTCTTGCGTAATATTAAAATAAACATGGTTTCGTATCAATGAAATCTTATTTCATATTTGATTGGTTTTAAAATTACGATCCCATTTTTGAATAAGGGGATATAAAACAACCAGGAAAATCAAGACAATAATGGCAGCGATAAAAAGATTTAAAAATAAATTTTGATATAATCGAAGTGTAAGATGGTCAGTTGCTGTATTGATATTTTTTGAGGCTGCAAGATTTGCGATTTTACTGCCTATGTAAAGGGAGATACCTGAAGCCATGAAATAAGATCCGGTCATAAACCCATTCATGGATGCCGGGACATAGCGGGCAATGACTGCCAAACCGAGACCACTGGTTAAAAGTTCTCCCAGAGAAAGGAAAAAATAACCATATATCATAACCCAGGAGGATAATTGTGGAGTTGTGCTTCTAAAACAGGCAAACCACCAAATACCAAAGGCGAAGGCGACAAAACTGAAACCGGTAATGAATTTTGTGGCAATGGAAATATCATATGATTGCCTGTTTATATAGTCATATAGTTTTGCCAGAATGGGGCTGAGAATGATAATCGCAATGGGATTGAGCGCCTGAAACTGTCCCGAAGACCAATTGAAAAGATGATATGATCCGATATAAAAAGCGGGATTTATATTCCGTTGCGCGAACAAGGTCAAAGATGTTGACATTTGTTGATAGAAAATAAAGTAAAGCATTCCTTCCAGAGTTAGGATATACATTATTTTTAGACCATAACGACTTGATGAATCAATCCTGTAATACATGATGAACCATAAAAGAAAGATCAGTATAGCCGCAGCCCACATACATGCAGCAATCAAGGTTGCCGATTGAATCAGAAAGGTCATTCCGGAAATAAAGGTGGCAATCCCTAGAAAAATCAGACCTTGAACCAGCCAGGATAATGGATCCTGATCTTTCTTGGGCAAATAGGGATTTAATCTTTTATGTGTGGCAAAATAATTGAGAATGCCAAGGACAAGTCCTATGAAACAGGTGATAAAGGCAGCGGACCATCCATAATGGTCTTTAAGAATTGGACAGAGAAGCATGGAAACGGTCGAGCCAACATTGACTGCCATATAATAAAGGGTAAAGGCAATGTCTAGTTGATCATCGTTTTGATCATAAATGCGTCGAACCAGCGTTGCTGCATTGGGCTTAAAAAGACCGTTTCCTGTACTGATGACAGCCATGGTAAGATATAGAATGGCTGTATCATGGGTTGCCTTTGCCAATAAAAGATAGCCCATTGCAAGAATTATGCTGCCATAAAGCATCGCTCTTCTGTTTCCAATGATTTTATCGCCAATCCATCCCCCAAGTACTGGTGCGGCATAAGTCATCGCTGAAAATGCACCGATTAGAAGATTGGCATTCTGATCATTGAAATGCATTCTGTTAATGAGGAACAGCACTAAAATGCTTTGCATACCGTAATAGCCAAAGCGCTCCCATAATTCGATGAAAAGGACAACGGAGAAAGCTCTATTTTTCTCCCTGAAAGGATGGATGGTTACAGAAGAGGTATGCACATGTGTCTCGGTCTAAAAAATGATATCATTATAAAAAAATTGATTGTTTCTCATTTTGAAGTAAACAGTATATAATTACAGAAAACCATAAATATGTGTATATTCGTATTAAATTTATTAAATTTATTTAGGTTTGTGGTCGTTTATGAAAAACAATCAATGGAAATTAGCCGGCTGTTTTTTGGTAAGTTCTGTCTTTGTTAATGCCAATCTGTCAGAAAGCCAGGCCAGGCCAGAAAATGGAAATATACATCATATGCGGAAGGTTGATCCGGTTCAGAAAAATAATCGGGTTGCAAAAACTGTTCTGGATTTTTCAGTATTGCCTGTTGTTAAGGGAAATGTTGCACAATATCTTCCTACCCCTTATGGCAATTTGGGTGGATTGTTATTGACGGATGGAACGCAAATCATGTTTTCCACAATGTTTGGGGAAATTGTGAAATCCTTTGTTCATCCGGGTCAGGACGTGGTGATTCGTGGGTTGAAAGCCTATTCATTACCTTTTGTCCAGGCTTTTGAGATTATCAATCAACGTGGAGAACAGATTGAGGAGGATAGTCCCGAGGCAAACTTTTCACCTGTACCTATTACTGGACCAGATTTGTCTGTAAATGGTACAATCAAGCAAGTTTTGTATAATTTGCAAGGTGATAAAATGGGTGTTGTTTTAAAGGATGGAACAGTTATTTATATTCGCTCTTCCGATATTAAAAAACTTGATTTTATTTTGAGTGTAGGTCAGAAAATTTATGTTAGCGGGATGGGAAATGCCAATTCTCTGGGTAAAGCGTTACAGGCAAGGATAATCGGTAAGACGGAAAATACCATGGTAGAATTGTCGCAATTTAATGTTCCACCAGCTGGTGCCCCTGCAGGAAGTCCATCGTATGATTATATTCCGCAGTAATTTTCTTTGAAATTGATTTTTGAAGAAGTGTTTGGATCAGTTATTGATCTCAGTTTGGAGGTTTGAAGCTATAACAATGAATCAGGAAAAGAATCAGTTTGATGCCTTTGATCAGAAATTGAATAGTTTTGAAGATCGATTAAATCCACGCTCTTCAAAAAAACGAGAAAAAAAAACAGAATATGGTGCTAATCCTTGGTTTTTTGCCTGTCGTGCTGGTGTAGAAGTAGTATCTGCCTTTATTGTCGGTCTTGTAATAGGATATGGATTGGATTATTGGTTATCAACAAAACCAGTTTTTATTCTTATATTTTCAGTTTTAGGAATGATTGCGGGCATTTTTAATATCTGGCATCTTGTTAAACCTAATGATATAAGGTTAAAATAAATGCTATTTTTGGTAAGATTCGGTTTATATTGGGAGAAAATTAGTGGCCGGTCATAATATAGACGCGCTCGGTCAATTTGAGTTGCATCCAGTTTTTGGAACCTTGGGTGAAACAATCCGTTTCAGCCAGTCAGAATTAATGATGGTGATTGCAGCAGTAATTGTCCCGGTCGCTATTTATTTTGGCATGCGTCGTAAGGCAGTGGTTCCCGGTCGTTATCAGGCGGCAACAGAGATACTATATGAATTTGTATATAGTATGGCTGTGGGAACCATGGGTGAAAAGGGCAAAGGATTTTTCCCATTTATATTCGCATTGTTTTTCTTCATCCTGACGGGGAACTATCTTGGGCTTTTGCCTTTTTCTTTCGCTTTTACCAGTCATATCGTTGTAACGGTCAGCTTGGCCTTGATGGTATTTGTCTTGGCAATCATTGTTTCCCTCAAAAATCAGGGACTGAAATTTTTTGCCCATTTCATGCCTGCTGGAGCGCCAATTTTAATGGCCCCGTTATTGGTGCCCATTGAAATCCTGTCCTATTTGTCGAGACCTGTCAGCCTGTCTATTCGTTTGTTTGCGAATATGGTTGCTGGTCACGTCATGTTGGAAATGTTTGCTGCTTTCACGATTATGTTGGCTGCTGGATTGGGATTGGCTGTTGGCGGTTTTTTAGGTATATTTCCTATTTTGCTCAATATAGCCTTATTTGCCCTTGAACTATTGGTTGGTGCATTGCAAGCTTATGTATTTACAATCCTTACCTGTATGTATTTACAAGAAGCCGTTCATCATTAACTTTGGGTTTCGTTTACTTTATTTTTAATAACAAGGAAAAAACAAATGGATCATTCGCTTCTTTTGGCTGCAAAACAGATTGGTGCCGGCCTCGCTGTTATCGCTCTTTCCGGTGTTGGTATTGGTATTGGTAATATTTTTGCAACTCTGGTAAGCAGTATTGCTCGCAATCCAGCTTCCCGTTCCCATGTATTTGGTTTGGGAATGTTGGGCTTTGCTCTTACAGAAGCTGTGGCTCTTTACGCACTCCTGATCGCCTTTCTTATTCTGTTCATGTAAAGGGTTCTTTTATATGAGACGCTTTTCAGTCTTTTTTACCCGTCTGGCGGCGTCTCTCGTGGCGGGTGGATGTGCAAGCCTGTTGCTGGCACCTGTTTTTGCTACGAATGCCAGAGCTGCTGGCATGCCCCAGATGGACTTTAAAAACCCATTGGTAATGGGTCAATTTTTTTGGGTATTGATTATTTTCTTTTGTTTATTTCTGGTGGTGAAATATTTTTCAATTCCTCAGGTTGAAAATGTCATTTCCCATCGTCGTTCAAAAATTGATCAAGACTTGAATTCCGCACGTCAGGCTAAGGCACAGGCTGATAAAGCTGTCGCTGCATTAAATAAAACACGTCATGATGCCGCCTTGGAAGCGCAAAGACATGTTGATGCTATTTTACAGGAAACCAAAGCAGATTCTGCAAAAAAAATGCAGGAATTGCAAGGTAAGCTTGATCAGGAAATGAAGAATACTGAAAAACGCATCATTGAAGCTCGAAATAAAGCCCTGACCCAGGTTGATCAAATGTCAAAAGAGGTTGCGTATCTTTTGGTGAAGAAAATGCTGAATGAAGAGATAGATAGCGGCGTTATTGATCAAAAGATCAGACAGTTTGTCCCTTCGTCTTCACATTAAACAAGCAGAGAGAGTATGATGCTTTTTTTACAAGAACCACGTTTTTGGGCTGCTATTGCATTTATTTTATTCTTTGTCCTGTTTGGTAAAAAGATTTGGCGTCCCTTGGCTGCAATGATGGATAAACGGTCTGCACAGATACAGGCGGCACTGGAAGAGGCCAGCCGTTTGCGTCGGGAAGCTGAAGAAATATATACGAATGCCAGAAAAGAGCATGAGGCTGCCAAAGAAGAGGCAGAGAGAATGTTGCAAAATTCCAAGGAAATTGCAGCCCGTATTGCTGCCAAAGCAAAAAAGGATGCAGAATTTGCGGCTGAACGTCATGAACAGCTTATTCGCCAAAGAATGGCCGCTTCTGAACAAGAAGCCATTTCAGTTGTTCGTAAAGAGGCCGCTGAAATTGCTGTAAAAGCTGCAAGAGAAGTAATTGCATCTGTTATGACTGAGGAAAAAGATAAGTCCTTAATTGATCATGCAATTGCTGAAGTTCCCAAGATGTTGGCCAAAGATCAATATAATGCCTAATTTTATTCGTCTCGTTCATGCACATGAATTATAAACTTTCAATTGTAGTTGCTGTTTTAAACGAGGCGGATAATATTTTACCTGTCTGTCAGGAAATTGCTTCTGTTTTGCCAAAGTTGCCTGATAGTGAAGTTATTTTTGTTAATGATGGAAGTACTGATCATACGCTGGATCAGTTAATCGAAATAAAAAAAACGATTCTTCCCGGGCTTGTTATTTTATCTCATCCCAAATGTTGCGGTAAATCAGCTGCATTATTGACTGCAATCAAAGTTGCAAAGGGGGAATGGATTGCAACTCTGGATGGGGATGGTCAGGATGATCCCATTGATATTGTTGCAATGTGGAATGTAATGCAGCGATATCAAGGAAAACCCCCGTTAGTTGTAGGGGTAAGATTAAAGAGACATGATAATTTTTCCCGTCGGTTTGCAACGCGGTTTGCAAATGGGTTAAGACGCCGTTTGTTGAATGATGGCTGTCCAGATACGGGTGCGCCAATGAAATTGTTTATGAAAAACGATTTTCTTTCCTTACCGCAGTTTGAAGGGTTACATCGTTTTTTACCGGCTTTATTTGCCCATTATGGCGTTCCTCTATTATGTTATCCTGTCCATCATAGGCAAAGACTGAATGGATTTTCTAAATATACCAATTTAAATCGTGCCCTTGTGGGAATAAGGGATTTACTGGGGGTAATGTGGTTGTTAAATCGTATTCATTTGCCTGGTAATATTAGAAAGTCTTAAGACCGAAACAGATCAAGATAAAAAGGGATAAGCATGAGTATTTCTCATCTCTCGGAACCGTCTTTTCGTTTGAAGGCAAGTCATTATTTGTGGCTTGCCTTGTTTGTTTTTGTGTTGTTTTTACCTGGTAGAGCAAGCCTTCCACCACTGGATAGGGATGAGGCCCGGTATATGCAGGCAACATCTCAAATGCTGGAGAGCGGTAATTATATTGATGTTCGGTTTCAGGACAAGCCTCGTTATCTGCAACCTGCCGGAATTTACTGGTTGGAAGCGTTTTCTGTAAAGGCGGCATATTCCATCAGTCATAAAGAGGTTTGGCCATATCGCATTCCTTCCCTCTTTGCTGCGGTTGGATCTGTTTTACTGACTGTATGGATAGGCAGTCTATTATTTGATTCATGTATTGGTTTATTGGCGGGTATTTTTCTGGCAGTTTCGGTAATACTTACTGCGGAAGGTCGTATGGCCACAATAGATACGACTCTACTTTTTTTCATTTTGCTTGCCCAAACGAGTGTTGCAAAAGCGTGGTTATCCCGTTCATCTGTGGAAAAATCACCTTTTCACATTGCCGCAATCTATTGGGGCGCAATTGGGTGTGGATTGATGTTGAAGGGGCCAGTTATTCTCATCCCAACCTTATTGACTCCCTTGACTCTAGCCTGGGTTCAAAAGGATAAATCATGGTGGAAACAATTAAGGCCCGGCTATGGCTGGTTAATTTCTGTAATGATTGCCCTGCCTTGGTGTATTGCCATTGCCTTGATAAGTCATGGACAGTTTTTCACAAATGCAGTTGGTACGAATTTTTTAGGGAAGGTTGCGTCAGGACAACAGGCGCATGGATTACCACCAGGGTATTATCTTCTGGTTTTTCTAATTGCATTTTGGCCGGGTTCCCTGTTTACGGCATGGTCGTTACCTTTTATATGGATGGAAAGAAAAACTGAATCAGTAAAATTTTTGTTATGTTGGATTATTCCCCATTGGATGGTCTTTGAGGTTATTGCAACCAAACTTCCCCATTATGTATTGCCTACATATCCTGCGATTGCAATTCTTACATCTGCTGCATTATGGAAAATTTCTGAAAGGTGGCATGGTCCAATTTCTGTCTTGGGAAAGGGGCTGTTTTATTTTTATATGATTTTATGGTGTTTGGTTGGAGTCATTCTGGCTGTTGGAAGTGTTATCTGGGCACATTTCATGACGGGAGAATGGTATTATGCCGCAATGATCGGGGCAGTCACTGTATTATGTCTGATTGGGTATGTTATTTACTGTTTCTGCAAACAAAATGTTCAAAGGGCTTCTCTTTTTTCCATATTGGCTGCTCTAATTGTTTATATTCAACTATTCGTAATCTTGATTCCTTCTTTACAACCAGAATGGCTAAGTTATAAAATCGCACGAACTGTTCATTTTTTTAAACCCTGTCAGAAAACGGTTTTGGCCTCGGCCTCTTATTCAGAACCAAGTCTGGTTTTTTTAGTTGGGAAAGAGACACAGCTGATCAACGTGATGAAAACAGCTGCATTTCTTGAAAAGAATAAGGTTTGTGGAATGGCTTTGGTTGATCGGAAAGATCAGAAAGTGTTTAAAGAGTATTTGGATAAAGATAATATTTCCGTCGATTTATTGGGAGAAATCAAAGGATTAAATTATTCGACTGGAAAAAAATTGAATTTGGGTCTGTATAAAGTTCATTCATGGTAATTAAAAGAGATTGATACGAAATGCTGTTTTTGAAAAGCAAAGATAATGATTCATTATTGGGTATTGTTTAATTTTGAATAACGGCATTTTTTAATTTAATGGGTGAAAATTGATAAGTTAAAAAAAATACGAAACAATAATGGACGAATAAGATAATCAATGATTAAAAACACAATGATAGGACTGATATCTATACCACCAAGATCCGGTAAAATTCTTTGAATGGGTCGTAAAATCGGCTCGCAAAGCCTGCTCAGGAAAGTGCCGATTACATAAACGGCCCGTGCGTTAGGATTAATGATGTTAAGTGCAAATAGAAAACTGAAAATACAATAAGCGAGCAGGATGAAAGAATAAAGGCTTAATAAGGTTTGAAGTAATTGATATAGTTCAAACATATCTAATTCCTTGATAACGGATTCTGATGGTAAATTATGGTATGGATTATATAATTCTTTCTTGACAGTTTTTCTAGGAATAGTATCAATGAATTAGATTTTACTTTAGGGGGTTATAGCTCAGTTGGGAGAGCGTCTCGTTCGCAATGAGAAGGTCAGGGGTTCGATTCCCCTTGGCTCCACCATAGATGTTAAGACCTGAATTGATTTTCTGGTTTCAATGAATTAAAGAAATCTTGCAACGACGGTAAAATAATTCTGCCACGTTTTTTTACAGATTTTTCTTTCCTTTTCAGGATTGTAATATTTTATTAACCAGAAATTCTGGTGATCCTCTATTAATTCTCCCATTGTATAGATGTGGAGATTATTATCCACCTTTAAAAAAAGACAGATATTTCCTTTCTTGGCAATTTTACGGGGATGTAAAATTATAATGTCGCCAATTTTAAAGATAGGTTCAATATTACGGTTTGCGATTGAAATACCGAAAGCATCTTTTTCAAATGTTACAACATGGGGACGTTTAACATACTCAATGGGCGTATCCGTCAGAATAAAATCATCATGGATCAAGTTCATTGTACCGAAAACAGGTATTTCTTCATCCAGTTTAAAGTTATCAAAAGAATGATCACTAAAATCAGAGTTATCTTTTTTTGAGTTAACTTTAAAATTTGAATTGAAAAATTGAGTTATTTTTGGGGTAAGTTTAATCTGACTTTTTAATTTCCCCTTGCCGATATTTGGGTTTAGATGGTCGAGTTTAACATTCAGAGCAAGTGCAACATAAGGTAAAAGAGAGCTTTCACGAATATTGCCATTTTCAATATTCGCTATGGTTTGTTGGGAGCATCGACCCGTTAGCTTTCTGACTCTTTCTGCCAATTGGGACTGAGAAAGTTTTAAATATTTCCTAATTTTTTTGACGTTGTTACCAATGGTGGTCATTCTTTTTTTTAAAATAAAATGTTGGAGTTGTATATTTTTACTTTATAAGTTTTAATATTAAAATCAAAACTGGCTATACAGCTTATAAAAATATACGGTAAATAAGATTATTTTTGATAGTTAAATTTATTGGTTAAGTTTTCCAATAATTTGCTGAAAATGAAAAATTTGGATTCAATTTTTTTGTTTGTTG